>CALLKH010000351.1 GCA_938008425.1 uncultured Planctomycetaceae bacterium
GGGCTTACCAGCCGACCATGTTGTACCCGGCATCGACGTAGTGAATCTCGCCGGTGACGCCGGTGGACAGGTCGCTGCAGAAGTAGAGACCTGAGTTGCCGACTTCCTTCGACTCGATGTTTCGCCGCAGCGGCGACTTGGTCGGATAGTGCTCGAGGATCTGGTCGAAGCCGCCGATGCCTGCGGAGCTGAGCGTTCGGCAGGGGCCGGCGCTGATCGCGTTGACCCGGGCGCGCTTCAGGTCGCCAAGGTCGGCCGCCATGTAGCGGACGGAGCTTTCCAGCGCGGCCTTGCAGACGCCCATCACGTTGTAGCTGGGCATGAACTTGACGGCGCCGAGGTAGCTGAGCGTGAGAATCGATGAGCCTTCGCGGAAGAGTTCGAACGACTTCTGGCAGACGGAAATGAACGAATAGACGCTGATGTCCATCGCCTGCTTGAAGTCTTCGCGGCCGGTCTGCCAGAACCGGTTGGTGAGGCAGTCGCGGTTGGCGTAGGCGATGGCGTGGACGAGGAAGTCGACGCGATCGTACTGCTCGCGGTACTTGCTCATGAACGCTTCGACATCTTCATCCTTGGTGACGTCGCACGGGGCGACGAGCTTGGCGCCGATCGGGTCGGCCAGCTTACGGACGCGCCGTTCCATCTTCTCGCCGGGAAGGTGGTTGAAGGCGATTTCGGCGCCTTCCTGGTGCAGTCGTTCGGCGATGTACCAGGCGAGGCTGTGGTCGTTGGCCACGCCGAAGACGATGCCTTTCTTGCCTTCCATCAATCCCATTCGTCGCGTCTCCAAGTTCTGCGTTCGGACGTCCGTCAGACGTTCGACCCCCCGGTCAAAATACAAGACAGGTTAATTTAGGGTGTGGGGCAATCATTGTCCAGCACGCCGCGTGACCATGCCGCCGAGGTCGAGTCGCCGCGTTGTCGGTGCGCAAGTTACGCGATAGACTATGGTTGTGAGACTTGTTGGTCCGTAAGAGGCGCTTTTGTCCGAGCCTGAATCCATTTTGATCTCAATTCCGAACTGGGTCGGCGACGTCGTCATGGCGACGCCGGCGCTCGACGCCGTGCGCCGGCGATTCCCCAAGGCGCGAATCACCCACCTGATGCGCCCCTACGTCGCCGACGTCCTGGCAGGCGCGGGACTGGCGGACGACGCGCTGTTCTGGCCCGCCGGCGGGGGCATTCGAGGCCTTCCGGCATTGATCCACGAAATCCGGTCGCGGTTCTTTGATCTGGGCGTCTTGCTGACCAATTCGTTTCGATCCGCGATGGTGTTCAGGCTGGGCGGCGTCCGGCGGCGCGCGGGGTACGCCCGCGACGGCCGGGGCTGGCTGCTCAACGAACGCCTCAAGCCGGAGCGCCGCGACGGCGAATTCATACCTGTTCCCGCGCTCGACTATTACAACGCCCTTGCGCGGCAGATAGGCTGCGACGACGTCCGCGACGGCATGGTGCTCGCGACGTCGGCTGAAGACGAGGCGGCCATCGATCGTAGACTTGGCGAGATGGACGCCGCACGGCCGCTGGTTGTTTTGAATCCCGGTGCGAATTACGGGTCCGCGAAGTGCTGGCCGGCGGAAAAGTACGCCCGTCTAGCGGACCTGCTGGTGGATCGTTACAACGCGCGGGTGGTGGCGTCGCTCGGACCGAAGGAGCGCGAGATCGCGGAGCGGCTGAAGGCGGCGGTGACGCGGAAGATCGAGGTGTTCAACGATCCGCCGCTGGGCCTGGGGCCGCTGAAGGCGCTGATCCGGCGAAGCCGCCTGCTGATCACGAATGACACGGGGCCGCGGCACTTCGCCCCGCCGTTCGGGGTACCGGTGGTGACGATTTACGGGTCCAGCGATCCGGCGTGGACGGTGACGCGATTTTCGGGTGAGCGGAACGTGATGCTGAATCTGGACTGTCAGCCGTGCATGGAGCGAACGTGTCCGCTGGGTCATCATGATTGCATGAAGAAGCTGGAGCCGGAGTTGGTGTTGAGTGCGGCGGATGAATTCCTGGCTGCAGGGCGAAGGGTTGCGGGCGATGGAGCGAACCGCGTGATTCCGCTCGGAAACAGTCGCGCTTAGTTGCGGGTCGATAGCATGCTGGTGACGGATCACATCACGGTCGATCGGGCGTATCGGGAACGCCTCGCGAGCACCCGGCTCGACAGCGTCGATGCGATATTGAACTGCGTCGGCGATCGGCTGGCGGCCTGGAGCCGAACCTCCGACACGATCCAGGTCGATCTGGACGGCGGCAAGTCGTCACTCTTCTTGAAGCGCTATCACTATCCGCGATGGAAGCAGCGCCTGCGGGCGATGTTTCGCGGAACGTTTCTTCAATCAAGCCGGGCGAAGAGCGAGTACCGGGCGTTGAGATTGATGCGGCAACTGGGCATCCAGGCAATTCGGCCGATCGCCTTCGGAGAGCGGCGTGAGTGCCTGTTCGTACGAACCTGCTTTCTGATCACCGAGGGCGTGCCGGATGCCATGCCGTTGTCATGCTTCATTCGAACATTCGCCGATGAGCGGCGGTCGGCGCGATCGGTTCGACTGCGCCGGGAGATCCTGACGTCGCTGGCCCGGCAGGTTCGGCACATGCACGAGGCGGGGTTCGTGCATCGGGATCTCTTCTGGCGAAACGTGCTGATCCGGGCGCTGCCGGATGATCGGTTTGAGTTTTATTTTCTGGACGCCTCGGTCGGCAAGCGAATTCGCATCACCCAGCGGCGGCAGGAGAGCATCGTCGGCGACCTGGCGGCGCTCGGGGCGGTGGCGCCGCATTTCTGCTCGAAGGCCGATCAGCTTCGTTTTCTTCTGGAGTACCTGGGCGTCGACACGCTGAGCGGCGACAATCGAACCTGGCTGCGGCGGATTCAGACGAAGTCGGATCGGCTGCGCCCGACGGAGCTTGAGCGCATCCGGCGAAGCACGATTTTCGAGACGCCGATGATCAAGCCGGCGGAAATGCTGTGAGGCGGGCGCTGGATCGCGACATGGGATCACGGGTGACGATCACGGCGCCGGGGATGCAATCCACGCTGGAATCCCTTGGTTTTCGCGGATACGAAGACTTCGCCTCGTGCACGATCGGCGAGGTGGTTTCGTCGCGCGGATCGGCCGAGACGCGGCGGATTTCAACGAGCGGCGCGGCCGGAGGCGGGGGATTACTCTATCTGAAAGTGTATCGACACGCGCCGCCGTCGTGGCGAACCCTGCTCCAGCGCGACAAGTGCTCGATCGAGCGGCGCAATTATGCGTGCATGGGTGCGGTGTGCGGCGTATCGGTGCCCGAGGTGGTGGCGTTCGGCGCACGGCGGAGTTTCGGACGGCTGTGTGATGCCTTCATCATGACATGCGGAGTGGAGGGCGCGCGGCCGCTCGATGCGTGGTGGGATGACTGCGGCGGTCGGGATGCGTCGATGCGCTCATGGGCGCTGGCGGCGAGCGCTGCGTGCGCGTCGGCGATGCACGAGGCGGGTTTTTCGCATATCGATTTGCAGTGGCGAAATCTGCTGGTTTCCGAATCGCCGCGCGGCGAGCGCGGAATCGGGCGCGGCGCCGGTGAATACGGCGGGCACGCGGAGACGGTCGATCGCCGCTTGTTTGTTCTCGACTCGGCGCGCGGCGGCATGCGGTGGTGGAGCGTTCGACGCGAGCACGGGCGTATTCGCGATTTATCGAGCCTGTCCAAGGGGGCGCGCGGCCGGCTGACGCGCACGGAGCAGTTGCGGTGGTTGTGCCGGTATTTCGGCGTCGAACGGCTCGGTTGCGAACATCGTGCGCTGGTGAGAACCATTCTTCGGGATCGCCTGCTCAAGGACGGCGGCGATGTCGCGATGAAGAATCGGGAGGCGGCGCGATGAGCACACGGCTGGAAATCGAGCCGGCTTATCGCACGGCGCTCGCGGCGGCGGGGCTGACGACCTTTGAGTCGTTCATGCACGCGGCGGCCGGTCCGGCGGTGAGCAAACATCGTCATCGCGAGACGGTGCCGCTGGAGTTGGAGGTCGATGGCACGAAGCAGCGATTCTTCCTGAAGCGCGTGTTTCGCGTGCCGCCGGCGCACGCGATCCTGCCCTGGCTACGGCTGCGCCCGGGCTACTCGCAGCCGGCGCGGGAGTGGGAGGCGTGCAAACTGATGCGCGAGGCCGGGCTGCCGGCGATGGAGCGCGTGGCGTTCGGTGAAAGGAAGTCACTTGGATTTCCGACGCAGGCGTTCATTCTCGTGGCGGCTTCACCGTATCGACACACATTGGAAGAGTGGCTGACACCCGGATTCGAACGGCCGCGGGCTCTCTCGGAAGACGAGCGTCTGGACTTAATTTGCGCGGTGGCCCGCCTTGGACAACAGATCGGCGATGCCGGCTTCGACTGGCCCGACGCCGATGCCAAGCACATCTACGCGGGTTTGTCGTCCGAAGGCGCGAGACGTCAGTGGCGATTCACGCTGATCGATCTTGAGCGGGTGACGTACAAGTCCAACCTAGCCTCGATTCAATACCCCCAGGTCTTCTTTTCGATCTTTCGAAGCATGAACCCGTTTCGACTGCGAGGACTTGAGTTCAACGCGGTCTGCGATGCGCTGGACATCGAATCCGCGAGGCTGAAGGGCTGGCTGCTCGCTCATATGTATTTTGCACGCGGAACCGCACTCGTTGACGGGCTTCGATGCGTCGAGGGTTACATTCACCCTCGACGCAAGCACATGCAGAAGTTAGGCGACATCCAAGTCAATCCGCGTTACGAAAGCGCGCTTCGGACGGCTGGAATCATTCGCTTGGATTCGGTGTTCGAGTTGCGAAGTGGGCAGGCGCTGACCAAGCCCGGATTGGCGGTCCATCGCGATCGCATTCGGCTGGAACTGGATTATGGAGACGGAAATCGACGACCCGCTTACCTGAAGCGATTTCGATCGCCGCCATTGAAGGAGCAGTTGCGGCGAATCTGGCTGAGCGGATTCAGGCGAAGTACTGCTCGGCTTGAGGCTCGTTTCGCGAGGCGATTGGAGGAAGCAGGAATCGGGACCCTTACGACGATCGCCTGGGGCCAGGAGATGCGGGGTGGCCTTGAACGGCGCAGTTTTCTCATCACCGACCAAGTGCCGGGCGAGTCGCTGGAGAAAGTCGCCGAGCAGGTAATGGCAGGCGAATTCGAACTGTCAGCGACCGATAAGTTCGACGTCATCCGCCAGCTCGCGATGATGACCCGTCGCATGCATGGCGAAGGGCTGTTCCATCGCGATTACTATCTCTGCCATCACTTTCTTTCCCGGAATTCGGCCGGGAAGCTGGACCTCCGCGTGATTGACCTTGGGCGGATGATCAACCGAGTCCTGCAGGGCCGAGGCGAACGATGGGTAGTGAAGGACTTGGGTGCACTGGACTACAGCGCGCCAAAGTCCGTCGTGACCCGCGCGGATCGGGTTCCATCTCTATATCCTTACCTGATCGGTGCACAAGACCGGCGGCGACCGGATAAGTTCAATCTGATGCGGGCTCGGGGAATCGTGGAGGCCGTCGCTCGTCGAAACCTGAAAACCGCCGCACACGACGCGAAGCGGGCCATGCGGCACCAGAGGAGTCAGAATAGAGCGTGAAGATCGGCGTGGTCATCGAGCGATTGGAGGCCTGGCGCGGCGGCGCGGAGACGTCGACGCTGGAGCTTTGCCGCCTGCT
>CALLKH010000352.1 GCA_938008425.1 uncultured Planctomycetaceae bacterium
AGCGCGTAGTAGACGCCCAGAATGACCATGAAGTCGGGTCGGATGGTGTGAATGGCAATGAACGGGGCGAAGGCCGTCTGCAGGACGGTGGTGACGTAGAGCAAAGTTGCGAATGGAAGCCAGCGCATGTCGGCGATTCAATCAGCCCCGAGGGGGGATTACAAGGCACCAAGTGCCCTTAGTGTACCACGCGGCGCGCCGGGTGACACCGCGCCGACGAACGCGTTGAGCAAGAGGGTTACGACGGCGTCGTCGACCGGGTTCGGACCTGGATTTCGGCGTTATCTTATCCGCTATGGAACATCGCCGCGCTGGTCGCCGGCGAGTTGCTGGTTTCGGTCGGGACGTACGCGCGGAATCGGCTCCGAATTCCATTCCGGGTGGGCCATATGAATAATTCGCAGCGCCGCGCGGGCGATGGCGATGCGCACATACAACGACTGCCCCTCGACGTCGAAGGCCTGCCTGAGCGGCGCGAGCGTGAGCGGATTGCCGATGTCCTCGAGCGCCAGAGCGGCCAATCCCCGAACGCGGTCGATCTGCTGCTCGGGCGGATCTTTCGGCATGTCCTTCTTGGGTGAATTGAAGAACAGCTGAGTCACTGCGAGCGGCTCGCCGTCGTTGCGGCCGATTCGCGCCAGGCCGCGTGCGGCCTCGAGCGGAATCTCGGGCCACTCATTGGGGCCGAGGCGGAGCCAGAACAGGTCCTCGGCAGCCTGGGCCTTTGCGTTTCCGAGCATCATGAGTGCGACGGCGCTTTGCTGGGGTTTGGCGCTGTAGCCGTCGAGCATGAGGCGCTGAATAGCGGATTCCTCGCCGATGATGGCGAGCGACTCCATGATCTGAAGCTTCGGCAGGTCCTTTTTCTCGCGGCGCAGGGCGGTGCGGAGGATTCGAATCTGCTGCTTGCCCCCGATCTTGCCCAGGAGCAGGGCGGCATTGGCCCGCACCTTGGCCGTTTCGCTCTTGAGAAGGAGCTGCCCGATTTCCGCCGTTCGGCTGCGATCGCCGAATTGGTGCAGGGCGAAGATCGCGGCCATTCGCACGTGCGGGTTGGGGTGCTCCGCGCGGGTGCGTGCCAGCTCGGTGTATTCGATGGCGCCGATTTCACCGGCCGCGACCAGCGCCGCGAAGCTCGCGCCGGGGTACTCGTTCTCGATGTTGAGCGAAAAGACCTGAAGCTCCACACCCTGCCGGGGGGCGGAGCGGGCAAAGGCCTCGATGGCGTGCATTCGTCCGGCCGGATCATCGCCGAACGCCGCGTCTTCAAGATAGTGAACCGCACGGACGCGAAAGTCCGCCATTTCCCGCACCGTGAGCGGCTCGGGCGTCGGCGGCTGACAGCCCGTCGCGAGAACGATTGACGTCAACGACACGGCGACGGCCGCGCGGATGACAGCATGTGTGCGGGGGATCATGGCGCCTCACCTTCCATGGCTTGCGACTGCGCCCGGTTCCGTCGGACGCGGAGTTGGAACCAATCTATCAGGCAGAGCAGAACCAGTCCAAGACAAAGTCGCGCGAACCAGTCGCCCCACTGGGTGTACAGGGTGAGGCGCGGGTCCAGTTTGGCCTGATCCACCGCCATGCCCGGCGCTGTGCCGGGGCGCTCGCGCCAGCGGTTGATCATCTCGAGGTCGAGTCGAATCTGGTCGGCCAGCACCTGCGAGGTCTCTGTGAAGATCGGAATCGTCGGAACGACATTGCGGCAGAGCCGGCTCATCCGCTCGCCGAATACTGCGAAACCGGGGCCGACATTCGTGTAGGCGGCCTCCAGATCGGCCTGTACGACTTTGCGAAGCGCGACGGTCGCGTCCTGGGCCTCGTTTGACGCGGCCGGCAGTGACTGGAGCTTTTGCAGCGCTTGGGCCGCGCGGTTCAGGACGGTTTCGACGCCCTTGAGCCGGTCGATCTGCTCGGGCGGCATGACGACGCGGCTGTGGATCTTGCCGTTCGGGTGGATCATGGCGCTCGCGCCGGTGTTGACCGCCCGCGCGACGGCGATGCGATTCTCAACGGCGCGAAAGACGCCCGCGGCCAGATGCTGCTCCAACTGGGCGGTGTGCATGAACCAGCCGTCGTTACTGATGGGCAGGAGAAGCCCGATGTTCTTCTCGCCATTGGCCGGGTCCTCGCCCCGGGCGAACTCCCGATTGATGTAGGGCATGATCTCTTCGTAGCAGATCGGAACGCCCGCGCGGAAGCGGGTTTGCGGGTCGGTGGCGGCTGAGAACTCGAAAACGTTTCGATTCTCGCCCGGGCAGAGCGAGTAGTGCCGGCCGTTCGCGCCGAAGGGGGTGATGGCGTTCAGTTTTGCATAGAGCCAGGGAATGCTGTCGCGAAAGGGAACGTATTCGCCGAAGAGCACGATGTGATTCTTGTCGTATCGCGCCACTGGCGCGGACTGGTCGGGCGCGAAGAGGTATGCCGAGTTGAAGCGGTAGGCCCGCGGGGGAAGGGCGGTGGGGCGCCACTCGGCGGCCGTCGCGCCGACGACGATCGCCGCACGGCTGGTGTCGGCGAGGATCTGGACGCGCTCGCGCAGCTGCCGCCCGTAGGACTGACGGTCGCGCATTTCGGAAAGCGACCAGCCCGGCGGGAAGAACTGCTTGAGGATTTCCTGCATGTCGTCCGGGGAGCCGTTCACGAACTCATCATTGATATAGGTGTTCAGCGCGGTCTCAGGAAGCAGGACCAGGTCCGGCTTCTCCCGAAGTGCCTGCTGGGCAAGTTGGAAGTAGGCCTCGCACACGTCCTGCGTGTAGGGGCTGCGGCCGGCCATGGCACTATCGACGTACATTGGAAAATCGTGCTGGATCATCGCAATCTTCGGCCCGTCGGAAAGGTGGCGCGACGAGGACTGCGAGATGCCGTAGATGATCGTGCCGATGAAGACGAACGCGGTGATGAGCGAGCCCATCGGCAGTCGCGCAGCCTTCTCGGCGCGGTGGATCTGGATCGGCTGGATCAAGAGGTCGGTGATCCAGCCGTTGATCATCGCCAGGACGAAGCTCACGCCGTAGGCGCCGACGAGATCGCTGATCTGGATCATCGTCAGCACGCGGTAGTGGCTGTGGCCGAGGAGGTTCATGGGGAAGCCGAGCGGGCCGATGCAGCGGAGGTATTCGAAGGCCGTCCAGACGATCGGCGCGGCGATCGCCACCGAAATGCCGCGCTTCTGGTACAGGTGGCGAATCGGCCACGCCATGAGCGGGAATTGCAGCGCGAAGAAGCCGCACATGGCGATGTAGCCGGGCAGCGTTACGGGGTACATCCAGTTCACGGTGATGAACATGTACCCGAGACCGAGCAGGTAGCTCCCAAAGTAAAGGAACGGCGCCCGCGCGGCGCAGCAGACGCAGATCAGCCAAGGCACGAGGCAGACATACGCGACGGGCCACCAGGCGATCCCCGGCACCGTCACGCAGAGCATTCCGAGCGTCATGGCCGACCAGAGCAGAATCGCGCGTCGATTTCGAATCTTCGGAAAGCCGCCGACGATTCGTGCGGCGCCCGCGGGGAGGAAGCGGCTCCACGTCGGCGGGCCGGAGAGTTCGCCGTCGAACTGCGCGTCGCCGTTCGGCGCGGAGGTGTTCGCGCCGACGCCCGATGGGTTCCCGGGCGGCGCGGCGGATCGCTTGGGCTTTCTGCTCATGGGGTGGGAGTGTAGCACGATCCGCCGGGGTGGGGGAGATTGAGCGTCGCCGGCGTGACGGCTACATCAGGTCGGTCACGCGCCGGGCGAGTTGACCGGCCGTCGCTTCGTCGGCGGCTTCGGAGATGACCCGCGCGATCGGCTCGGTGTTCGACGGGCGAACGTGGACCCAGCCCTCGGGCCAGTCGATGCGAATGCCGTCGGCGTCGTTGATCTTGCCGTCGAGGCTCTTTCGCACCTTGTCCATCCACGTTTTGATGCGGGGCGTGTCGAGTTCGAACTTCTGCTTGACCATGACGTAGCGCGGCATCTCGTCGACGATCTTCGAGAGCGGCCGGTCATCTTCCGCCAAAAGGCTCAGGACGTGGCCCATGCCGACGAAGCTGTCGCGCGTCATGACGACGCGCGGGTCGATGATGCCGCCGTTGCCCTCGCCGCCGAAGATGCAGCCCTTCTCGCGGATCGCATGGGCGACGTTGGCCTCGCCGACCGCGGTGCGATGGACCACCGCGCCGCCGCCCGCTTTCGCCGCGAGGTCGTCGATCATGCGCGACGTTGAGAGGTTCACCGCCGCCGGGCCGGGGTTCTTCGCGAACAGGTAGCGTGCCACGAGGGCGACGGTGTATTCCTCGCCGATGTAGCGGCCGGTGTCGTCGACGATGGCGAGCCGGTCGGCGTCGGGGTCCTGGGCGAAGCCGATGTCGGCGCCGTGCTCGCGCACGGCGTCGCAGAGCGAGACGAGGTTTTCGGCCGTCGGCTCGGGCGTGTGGGCGAACCTGCCGTTCGGCTCGTTGTTCATGGGCACGACGTGGCAGCCGAGGGCGCGCAGGAGCATCACGCCGCCGACGCCGCCCGCGCCGTTGACGCTGTCGAGCACGACGCGCGGCTTGCGCTTGCGAACGCCTTCGACGTTGGAGATGGCGAGCACCTTGTCGACGTGGCGATCGTGGGTGCTGGCGTCGGTCTCGCGCGAGCCGATCCGGTCGGGGCCGACGTAGGCGAAGTTCTTCTGGTGAAATCGATCGAAGATCTTCTGGGCCAGTTCGGGCGGCGGGGCGATGCCTTCGCGGGTGAGGAACTTGATGCCGTTCCACTCGCCGGGGTTGTGGCTGGCCGTCAGCACGACGCCGCCGTCGGCCTTGAGTTCGCCGATCATCATGGCGGTTCCGGGCGTGGTGACGATGCCGAGTTCGACGACGCTGCACCCGGTCGCGAGCAGGCCGCCGACGAGGGCGCTCTGCACCATCATGCCGCTCTGCCGCGAGTCACGGCCGATGACGATTTTGCCGCCGCCCAGGTGCGAACCGAAGGCGGCGCCCATTTCAGCGGCGAGCGTCGGCGTCATGGTCTTGCCGACGAGCCCCCGCACGCCGGATACGCTGATCATGAGAGTCATTCAAAGATTCCCCGTGGTCACTGGGTGCGGCCGTCCCGCAGCTGTGCTTCGACGCGTTCGAGATCGTCGCGCACCTCGGGCGGCAGGTACAACTGTTCGACTTCCTTCACGCCGGCGAGCGCCTCGAGGGTGCGTTCGTAGCGCGTCTGGGCGTCGGCCAGCGTATCGACAAAGAGGCGTCGCGCGCCTTTGACGACGCAGAGGCCGCCGCCCTCGCCGCTGATCGGCGCCTTCTGCACGACGAGGCCGATCTGCTCGGCGGCGAGGAGAAGGGCGTCGATCCGTGCGTGAAGGTCCATGGGATTCATCTTCGGAGGGGGATGGGGCGGGGTCAAGATCAGTCGTCCTACTCGGCGCCGCGCGAGGGAATGATTATCAGGGGAGGTCCGGATCCGTTGCGCCCTGAAACGCGAAAATGCTGGTTGAATCAGCGCGGCGGCCGAGCGCAGCGAGGCATTTCATTCCCTCTCCCTCGAAGGGAGAGGGTTAGGGTGAGGGTGATGAAGGCGCACAGTGGCTTGCTGAGGGAAAACGTACTTCATTTCTTCAGCGGTGCGTAAAGGGAATCTCGCACGAGCGATTCCGCCCCACTCACGGATCCGATGTCTTCATGGCGAGGAAAACCATCCAACCGATCATGCCCATGAAGTACTGAAAAAGACTGAGGCCGAGCGTTGTTGCAAATACGTGGAGCCTCGGGAATAGCTTGGCCCTTCCGTTGGGGCGGAACGGGCGACGTTGTCGTTCAAGCTTCCTGGCGACGATAAAGGAAACGCACGGCGCCAGGAGGACGAAGGCCGGGCCTGCCAGAATCAGGAGCCCCAGTTTTACATGGTCTTCTATTGCGCTGGTCCACGCCGACAGGGCGAAGAGGAAAGGCAGCGGGAGGATGTAATTCCAAACGATCAGCCGGCCGTCCGGGCCGCCCTCGGCCCGGCGCGTCAACTCGGCGCGGTTAAAACCAGTGCCGCACTCGGGGCACCGATCCTCCGGCAGGCCCCTCAGATTGTAGTCGCAGGTTGGACAGTACAGGTCGATCAAGCGGGACACGCAGCCTCGCCATGGACTCAATTGGACTCATTAGGGACGAAACGGCGGGGGTGCGAGGTTTTTTCTCGCACGAGCAGAGAGTCTCACCCTGGGAATGATACCGGTCTCTCCTCAACCGGTTGCGTGTCATGGCCGTCTGATCCACGGACCGGACTCAACTGCAACACGACGTCCCGGGCGGCCTGCAGGGGGTTCGCCTGTTTCTTCCTGTGCGGTCGACGACGATAATGGTGACCCTCATGTCGCGCCATTTGACCCTCCGGACCGGGGACGGGATGCGCTTCAGCGCGGCCTTGTGCGTACCCGCGAGCGTGCGTTGCCAGGCGACCATTCGCGCTCCGCATCGCTCCGGATTTGAATGCCACCCACCCCGACCGCGATCGCATATCGCGGCTCGGTCTGCCGGCTTCGAGTTTTCTCGAGGAATTCAACAATTCTCCTCGGAGAAATCAACGATCGCCTCGTGTCTCACGGTGCGGGGGTTGTGATGGTATTGGTGTCCAGGGTCACCGCGCCGTTCTGGGCCAATGCCCGGCCCTCGAGCGTTGCGCCCGTATTCAACGTGATAGAGGTCTGGGCTAGGAGGTTTCCCTTGAAGATCGAAGTCGTGTCGAGTGTCGCCGACGTGCCGATCTGCCAATAGACGTTGGTCGCCTTGGCCCCGCCGCTCAGGATCACCTGACTGCCGGGTCCTGTCGTGAGCGTCGAGCCCATCTGGAAGATGAAGACCGCGTTGGCGTCGCCCTGGGCGTCGAGCGTCACATTGTTTTCCGGTCCCGAGCCCGAGATCAACACCGACGTCGAGTTCGTATAGAGGCCCGGCGCGAACGTCAGGCCTCCCAGATTTCCCGGCAGCGTTTGAGAATTCGTCGTTCTTCCTTGGGCGTCCAGAAACGCGGTGGTCAGGTCAAGCTTGGCCTGGTCAGCGGTCGGGTCGGCCGCGTGGATGGTCCCGCTCACTACGCCCGGAGGAAATCCATTGACCGTGGCGCTGGGGCTGACCCCAAGGTTGCCATCCAGGACGGTCGCACCCGCGTTGTTGGAAACAGCGGAGCCGGCCAGAACGGAAAACCCGGCGGCCGACCGGAGGTTGACGGTCGCCTGGACTGGCGTTTCAGGGTCCGGAGCCAGCGTTTTTCCCGTAGTGAAGCTCCACACGAAGTTCTGGGCAATGGCATTGCCTGCCACGTCGGTTGATTCGGTCATGATCGTGGCAGTGTAGATCGTGTCCGGCGCGAGTGAGGCGGTCGGTGAAAAGGTTGCGACGTTGTTGTCATAGGTCACCGTGCCGGAAACGGCGATGGGACCGGGGGCCATGACAGTAAAGCTGGACGTCGAGATGGTTGACGAGTCCATCGCCTCGCTGAAGGTGGGTTTGATTTTCTGATTGAGCCTGACGTTGGTCGCGTCACCGACGGGGCTGGTGGACTCGACCGTGGGGGCGGTGGTGTCAGGGGTACCGCCGGGGAATCCGAACAGTACAAGCAACTCGGCGCAGCCCGTGGTCATCACGAGCGGCGCTAACGTCACGAACAGTTTTGTAATTGTCATGGTTTTCTTTGAATTCATCGCAAACATGGTTTTCTCTTTTCTTTGGTGTGGTTTTTCACACACAAACAGGCAGAGCCCGCGGATCGCCTGGTTCGTCTCGCGAACCTTCCGCCGTCGGGGTCAGAAACAAAAGAACAAAAAAAGCCGACGTGATTGACT
>CALLKH010000353.1 GCA_938008425.1 uncultured Planctomycetaceae bacterium
AGGTCCAGGAAGGCCACGTCCCACACCCAGCTCCTTGAGCACTGAATCCAGAATCACATGGGCGGGCACGGGCGCGATTGCGCCGGCGCGTGGTGGGCGATCCTCGCTTTGCTGAGTGGTGCGAAACGGCGCCTGCATGCCCGCCATCCGTCGACAGGCCAGATCCTCGTCCTCCATGCAAAGATGGGCCCACAGCCCGCGCCGCACGATGCTCGCGAAGAGTCCGGGCGGATTGCGCGTCCCCACCCGCAGCGCCCGGGCCGCGGCCGCAAAGAATCGAAGCCGGGCGGCCTCACCGCCCGGCGACAGGCCGTAGCGTTGGGCCTGTACGAATAAGCACTCCAATCGGTTGGCATCGTGCAGGTCGATCGCCTGAATATGATTCAGATTGGGTGGAGGCTCCTGACAAACACCAGGCCCGTCGCCAGCGTGCGGTTTCTGGTTGATCATTCTCGTAGAGAGTTTTCGGTGTATTTCTGGGGGTGGTGATTCGGCAGGTGAAATCGGCTGGGGGGGTGGTGATTTGGATCTTTCTTGCAGCCTGAACTCCCATGCCAACTGAATCGTCACCGACGCCCCCCAGCGGTTCATCGCCATCTGAGGCGAATCCTCGACCACCAACCAACCGATGTCGCTCAGGTGCCGTCGGGCTGCCTTCACATTGCGAACGTCCACGCCAAACGTCTCGGCGATCCATGAGGCCTTGCAGCGCCCGACCGGAATGCACATTCCATTTCGATAGTAGACACAGCGGAAGAGGTGACCCAGTACGGTCGCAGTCATCACGGGCCGCGACACGCCGGCCAGGAACCGCAGGGTCCGTCGTGGCACCGGTACCTTGCGGCGATGGTTGACGACGAGTTCGATCATCTGACCTAGATCGGGGTCGCGGCCATGCTCGACGCGCGACATCGCCGCAGGCAGCCGAATCTGGCGCTCGGACCACTCTAAGAGACCGGCCTTGGACAGTCGCCCAACCGCCGTTTGAATGGCGCCCGGATCGGCGCCGCCGACGAGTCGAAAGATCTCTTCAAACGTGTATCGGGGAAATCGATCAGGTGCAACGTCGCAACGCCGCGCCACGGCCTCGAAACAGGCGAACCATACCCGGAGGTCATACAACCGAATGATCGCGCCTTTGTAGGCCCACCACGCGCGAATAAATGCCATCGCCGGTATGAAGCAGAACCCGCCATCGGGCTTGCGGCGGGCATGTTCGGTTTTTCGGATGTTCCACGGTGTGTTCCACGCGCGACGGGGTTGTCTTTTCAACGAATAGCTGTCCATGTTTCAAACGCTGTTTGTGCGGACACTTTGACGGGCGTCCGCGCTGCCCGCGGGGATGCGGACTCCGCCATGAGAAACACCGCTCCTGTTCAGCATGAAATTGGTTTGACAGCGTGTGTCGACTTGCGCTACCGTGAGCGTGCGAGGTTCAGGTAGCTTGCAGGTCGCGACCCGTGTCGCCGATTTCAAGCGTAAAAATGGGCGACCCAGGTGGTCGCTCTTTTTGTTTCCGGCGCAGTCTTTTCCCCGATAGTCCTCCCTTGTCTTGATCCCACCCCCGACAGTTGATTCGAGTCGATTCATCGGCCGCGGGATTCACTCCAATTGCATACCGCATTCGCCGGCCGTCTGACAAGACGCCAAACTCGCCCTGCACTACTGCGTTCCGGCGGGCCGGAGGCCCGGGACACGGGGCGGCCCGCAGGCCGGCGCGCGGCAGGGCGGGCCGGCCAGAGTGAACAAACTTTCTTGTATGAATTGGCACTTGTGCGACAGCCCCACATGTGAGCAGACTGGCCCATGCGGAAGAGGCGGCGAGCGGGAATGCCCGCATGCCCGAGGTCAGGCAGTCGCATGCACCCGTCCACGCACACACTAGGGGAACAGAACCATGGCTCATTCAACCAATCGCGGCGTGGTCATCGCCGTCGGGAATCAAAAAGGCGGCGTCGGAAAATCGACCAACACCGTTCATCTGGCCGCAGCCCTGGGACAGCGGGGATTCCAATGCCTCATACTGGACCTCGACCCGGCGGCTGGGTCGACGAAACACCTCGGAATCCACGCCGACAGCTTTGCGGGAACCCTCGAACTCCTGACCACCGACGAATCCGTCGAAACCCTGGCGATCTCCGAAAAGATGCCGACCGGTGTGCATGTCGTGCCGTCACGGCCGCAGTTGAGTGAGATTGATACGCTCGTTTCAAAGTATGTGGACCGGACCCGAATCCTCGATCGGGCCATCGCCGAGGCACGGGCGAAATATGACTTCGTATTTCTGGATACCGGCCCGGCCGCCGCCTTCACGACGACCGTCGCGGCCTACTCCTCGGCTGAGTGGTTTCTGCTCTCGGCATTCCCGCACCCGCTCTCGCTCGGTGGATTGACCGAGGCCTTCAACGACATTGCCGATGTCCGCAAGCACCGCAACCCGGAACTGGAAATTCTCGGCGTGGTGTTCACCAGTGTGGATGCCCGGGCGACGCGACTTCGCACCCAGCTCGAAAACGTCGTCAACGAGGCGCTGCCGGGCCGGCGGTTCCAGACCTGGATTTCGCAGGCAGTCATCGTCCCCGATGTCTCGGGACAGGGTAGGACACTCTTTCAATTGCCACGCTTCGAGACTATCCCGGTCGCCTGCCAATACCTTCGGCTCTCGATTGAACTGGAGCATCGCGTTCGACATCGCGCGGCGTTCATTGCCGGGGCGCTCGCACCGCCGAACTTCGACGCGGCGCGCAACCCATCTGAATTGCAGTCAGTGGCGGCGGCCGCCTGCGCGGTCAACCAATAGGCGCGGGGGCATGGCCAAGTCACTTGCAACACCACCGCCCTCGTCATCGGTCGCCCGACTGCTGGACCTCAGCGCTGCGGCACGCGCCGTCGCCGTCAACGCAACGCCGCCCGAACCGGTGGAGACACATGGCGATTCATCACGCGAGCCAACCGAAGTGGAAGCGCCGATCCAACTCACGCCGCCTTCTCGGGACAAGGCGCACCTCAAGCGTGAAGTGGTCCTGACGTCGGAGACCGACGAGGTGTTTTCCAGGTTGGTTGAACTCTACCGTCGCTCGACCGGTACCAAGCTGACGGCGAGCCACGTGGCGCGGGCCATCCTGAAGGGCGCCGACCACTGCATGCACCATCTCGAACGGGAAGCCCGCCGGATCGGGCCGACCAAGCTGCCTTCCAATGCGCGGGGACGGGAGCTGGAGCGCGCGCGATTCGAGGCGCGTCTCGCCGATGCCTTCATCGCCGGGATTCGTTCAGCGCCGGCCATGGAACGGGAACCTTGATGCGGGGTTCGCAGCGTATGCGTCAGGGCAGTCCTGACCTGAAGCGCGGCTTACGCCCATTCCGTGGGTACTGACTGGACTTGTCCGTTGGGCGGTGTCGTGATTGGGAACGGTCCCCTCACGGCAGCAGGTCCCGGGGTCGAACCCCGAGGGCCTTGGCGAGCTTGGCGATGTTCACGACGGCGACGTTGCGTTCACCCCGTTCGATGCCGCCGATGTAGTTGCGGTGCAGTCCGCACTTGAAGCCCAGTTCCTCCTGCGAAAGACCCGCCTTCTCCCGCAGTTTGCGCACCCGCCGGCCGACCTCGGTTTTGATTACCTTTGCATCCATGGCTTGACATCACACTTTTAAGTGTTATTCTTTTCTACACACGATGAGTGTGATTCTCGTGAAGGGTACGTCAATCGGAGTCGGGATCATGAATCAAGACCCGCCGTTCGTAACGATAATGCTGAAGACCCCGGGCGCCTCGCAACATCCAGACCGACCAGAACACCACCCATGCCCCAAAACCCACGAACTCCGGCGACTCCGTGTGGCCGGCGGGCCAGAGGAATGCCACTGCACAGAGGAGCAGCGCGAGGGACAGCGCCAGCGTTCCCTTGATCGCCGTCATCCCCGTCCGACCGCCCACGGCCCGACCCAGCTCCGGGCGTCGCGATTGGAAGGCCAACAGCTCCACCAGGGCCAGACCATTGACCCGTCGCTCAATCTCGTCGATGCGGCGGAGCAAATCCTCCTTCGACCGGGCATGCCCGACCATCGCCGAAAAAATCACCCACATGAGCACCGGCAATCCCCAGAGCAGCAATTTGACCGTCGGCGCATCCAGGGCGTGGATCGCGGTCAATACCCCGGTCAGCAGTCCGCCGGAGACGAATAGGCGGCGGTCGGCCGCGGTCAAGCGCCAT
The DNA here is from genome assembly GCA_938008425.1 of uncultured Planctomycetaceae bacterium. Classification (GTDB taxonomy): domain Bacteria; phylum Planctomycetota; class Phycisphaerae; order UBA1845; family UTPLA1; genus JADJRI01. The sequence goes on from CALLKH010000353.1 coordinate 4,215, forward strand.
TGAAGCAGTTCATACAAGACGGCGTACTCCTGCAGCAGGATGTCGATTTGTTGGTTTTCGGTGAGCGGACTCGGCTTCCAATACATGGGAGACGCCTTGACTTACCAGAGGTAGCAGAACCAGACGGATGCGTAAACCCACAAGCGTCATTTGGAAAGGAGCCTTGCGATGTTGGCGATACAGGATGCATGTCCCTCGTTCGAGGTGTTGGCGGGACAACCCAAGGATCGGCCCGGCCCCTGGCACGCGGCCCTGGCCAAGGCGTTTGAACTGGGCCAGGCGTTGCACGCCCGACTGACGGCCGAGCTTCGCGCCGGGCGGCTGGACTTGCCGGCGTTCCTTCGAGGCACGTTGTCGCCGGAGGCCGCCACGGTTCAGCAGGACTTTCAGCGCGACTACCCGATGGAGCTGCAATCGCCCTTCGAGGGGGTGGACACGGTCGCCGGAGCCGTGTGGAGGGGCAGCGCCCTGTTCGAGGCCGACCGCGACGATGCCCTGATGAAGCTGCGCTTCGACAGAGGCTCGCATGAACTGCCGCTTCACGCCCACGAATACTCCGATCGGGTCATCCTCGTCCTGAAAGGCGGCGGTCGTTTTCATTTCACGACGCAGGGGTTGGCCGAGTTTGATGGTCGCGATGTGAATACGTTGACCGTGGAGCCGGGCAGGGTACTGGTCTTCACGCGCCATCTTCTGCACACCTTCAGCGCCCCGGTCGAGCCACTGTATCTGCTATCCTATCACGCGCCGTTCATACCGCTCGAAGACCCGCGTCAATACACATTGCCCGAGGTTCACTGGATTCCGCCGATGCACGCCTTTGACGCCTGAGTCTTGGCCGCAGGGTCCGGCGGGCCGTCGCGACGCGGGATGCCGATCCAGTCTGTCTCGACCCCCGCTTTTCCGGCGTGGGCGTGGCCCCAGCGTGGGTCACCCACGCTGGCCGCACACGAAACCAACACCATGCCATAACTCACTGTGGGCGTGTCGCGACGGCGCGGCCGTTGCGCATCGAGGAGGACATGAAGGGGGATATGACTGTATACCAACAACAGGAGTTCACATGGCTCGAAGAGTCAAAGGATTCAACACCGGTCGTTTTTCACCCGGAAACGTGTGTCGCCAATTCGTCACCTGTATCAAATTCGGACTTGGCCGCCCGCAAGGCGCCCTCATTTGCGGAGGTGCCGATCGCGCCCCCGCTGGCCTCGGCCATCGAGCACTGCGCTTTCGGCGCGACGACGGCAGGCCCTCATGAACCGGATGGCGAAGAAGTCCAATCCATTACCGCCGAGGTCGCCCGAGAAATGACCGTCCTGTTGGCCGACCTCCAATCCGTCGAAGAGGCGATCCGAACGGGCGAGGATCCGCGAACGGGCAACGCGCCCAGGACACCCGAAACACAGGCTAGGCTCCGTGCGTTTCTCGAACGCGAAGCCCCGCGACTGGCGACGCACTATCGCGATACTTTCGCCGCATATGCGAACGCCTTCGGGGAGGATGCGGCCAAGGCGCTGGACCTTTGGGTCCGCAAGACCGTTGCCGATTGCACAATCGCGCCGGGCCATCGCTACGACCCCGGTCATCCGTGGCATTACCACCAGGAAGGCGACGATGCGCCACCCATTGCGGTGGAGGACATCGAACCGGACCCGGGATCGGGAGCGTTGCTCGAACGCAACCTGCCCAAGAACCGGGCCAAACGCACGGCCCGAATTCGGGCGCTTCTGGTCCTGGAGCGGCAACGGGTCGAAGAAGACAAGCAGCGGTATCAAGACATCGTCGAACGCGGGGCCGGGGCGCTTTCGCGCTATGACCGCGAGATCGCTCACACCAGTGACGAGATCGCGCGGGCGACGGCCCTTTCCCTCAAATACAACCACATTCGCTGGGGACTGGGACGACTGGCGTGGCTGGAGCGGGCGTCCGGCGGGCCTGGCCTTCCGTCTTTGAGTAGCGATTCACCGCGTGATACACCTGGGTGATGAGCAATACAAAGCCAAACCGCATGCGAAAGCGATGCAGGTCCGCACGCACACGAACATGCCGTCAAGCTGGCCGGCGACACAGTCCAGCAAAGAGCGCTCGCCGGCCCGCCTATCGCACCCGTGCCACCTTGCTGTCGCGGGGCGAGTTCGCTTTCTTCTCGCCACTGTGCCATGCGCTTGATGGCCGATTCCTGGTCATGTGCAAAGTGCGGCTGGCGGACATCGTCACCTGCACCGACGCTGACTGGCGGCGGGGTCTGGGAGCGTCCATCGCCCAAAAACACCTCGACTTCGTCCTGTGTGACGTTGAAACAACCCGGTTCGTATTGGCTATCGAACTGGATGACCGTTCCCACGCACGGCCGCAGCGCCGGCGGCGGGACCGCTTTGTCGACCGGGTGCTGGCCGAGGCCGGCGTTCCATTGATTCGCTTCCAGGCATCGGCCTGGTATTCCGTGGCAAGCATTCGGGAACACATCCTCCATCGGCTGGACGGCGGAACCAAGCCGCGACGCAGGCGCATCTGATAGCAGCATTCCGATGCCTCGGCCATTGGCTGTAATTGCAAAAACTCGGACGCTTCTGCTGAGCGTGGTGGAGCCCTCCAACTCGGGACCGATCCGGCAGGTGGGTGGGGCATTTGCGGGGCGGACTGTCGGCCGCTCATCGGCCGTCCTCGTCGGGGACCCCCGCTTGCGAGCCCCAACGACGACGGCCGGATACGGCAGGTAGACAACGGTCGAAATATGCACACGTTTTTATGCAACACGGCGTGCGCCAGATTCCATAACGGGGTTATCAGGTGGAGCATTCGGCCCCTTGACGTTCAAGGTTAGGAGGATGCTGTTATGCCAAAGAACGACGCCAACCGACCGGTCCATGAGGTTCGTTATGGGAGCGTGAAGGTGGTCATCTGGAAAAACGAGACGACCAACGGTTCCATGCACAACGTCACCGTCGCCCGCATCTACAAGGATGGGGACGAATGGAAGGAATCGAGCGGCTTCGGTCGGGACGATGTTCTCGTCCTGGCCGTGGCCCTCAACGACGCGTTCAAGTGGATTCACGCCCAGAAGGCTGCGTAGGCTTTTCGGGCAGGTTCAGAGCGGTTTCAACCATCAGCGTTTGATACGCAAGGGAGCCTGCTCCACCTGAACCTTGCCCCAACCGGCGAAGCGTGTACCGGCTTCGCCTTGCCGGCGAAGGACCCTTGTTCACGGGGACTGCGGCGGGTGGCGCTGGACTTCTGGATGCATGACGTGGCGCTGAATGGCTTTGGAAGGATAGGACCCGAGGATTACGCCGGCCCGGTGGCCAAACCGTGCTCCTGCCATACACGATAGACCAGCATGTGATTCACGCCCAGGGCCTGCGCCAGGGTGCGCGTGCTCCACGGTGTGCCGTGGCCGGAACGGCGTTTGGTCATTCGCAGAATTTTGTTCTCCACCTGCTCGCGTACGCGGGGCCGGCGACCGCAGCGCGGGGCCTCGTGGGCGATTCCATCCAGGCGCAATGCCGCGAAGCGAGCACGCCAGCGGCCGACGGTCTGCGCATCGGTGCCCAACTCGCCGGCAATCGCCTTGTTTGAGATTCCATCGGCGGCGCGCA
>CALLKH010000354.1 GCA_938008425.1 uncultured Planctomycetaceae bacterium
CTGCGCCCTGATCGGGTACAATACGGCATAGGTAAATCGTTTAACTAACCGAGTGTAAGCGACATGGCTGCGAAGAAATTAGCGATCATTGTGGGTGGGGGGCCGGCGCCGGGAATCAACGCGGTGATCGGCGCCGCGACCATCGAGGCCGTCAATCAGGGGATGGAAGTCGTCGGCATCTACGACGGCTTCAAATGGCTGGCTTCGAACAAGTTTGTGGCCGAGCGACATTCGGTCAGGCTGGAGATCAAGGACGTCGGCCGTATCCACTTCGCCGGCGGATCGATTCTTCGCACCGCGCGGGAAACCCTTCTCGACGAATCGCGGTTGCAGAAGTCGACCGTCGTTGCATCCAACACCGAAAAAGTGGCGATGGTGCTCAAGCACTTCGCCGAACTCGGCGTCACCCACGTGATGACGATCGGCGGAGATGACACAGCGCTGTCAGCACGGTTTGTCGCCGAGAAGACCGGCGGCCGGATTCGCGTGGTGCATGTGCCAAAGACGATTGACAACGATCTCCCGCTGCCGGGCGACGTGCCGACCTTTGGGTTCAACACGGCCCGCGATCTCGGCGCCACGCTCGTCGCCAACCTCATGGAAGACGCCCGCACCACCGGGCGATGGTACACCGTGGTGGTCATGGGCCGACATGCGGGCTTCCTGGCGCTGGGCATCGGCAAGGCCACGGGCGCGACACTGACGCTGATCCCCGAGGGCTTTCCCGAGAACATCGCGTTTCAACATCTCGCCGATGTCGTTGAGGGCTCGATCATCAAGCGACGATCGATGAACCGGCCGTACGGCGTGGTGATCCTGGCCGAGGGGCTCGCCTACCGGCTGGGAGATCGTGATGAACTGGAGCATCTGCTCGGCCGAAAGGTTCCGCTCGATGCCGCCGGTCACCTGCGGCTCGCCGAGGTGCCGCTGGCCCGCATGATGACCGACGAAATCACCCGGCGGTTTTCGGGGCGCGACGATTCCATCACCATGGTTCCCCAGACGCTGGGTTACGTGCTTCGCTGCGCGCCGCCGGTGCCGTTTGACATGGAATACTGCCGCGACCTGGGCAACGGCGCCGTTCAAATGCTGCTCAATGAGGCGGTCAATCTCAGCGGCGGCGTCATGGTCACCCTTCAGGGCAGCAACATCCGGCCGATGGCGTTCAGCGAGATGATTGAGTCGAAGACCAACCGCACCAAGATCCGCGTCGTTGATGTGGAGTCAGACGTCTATCGCGTCGCACGGCGGTACATGATCTGCCTCGAGAAGAGCGACTTCACCGACCCGGTGACCCTCTCGCGACTGGCCCACGCGGCCAAGATGAGCGAGGAGGAATTCGTCAATCGCTTCAAGGGCGCGCTGGATCCGCTCGCCTATGAAGGCCGGTCAACGCCGACGAAACCGGCGGCGGACGAGACGATTCTCGTCGATCACTAAGAGCCCATCTGATCGCCGAGACATACTCCTGCGCTTTACTTGAAGATGCGCTCGATCAGTTTTTCCCGTTCAAGAAACTCGACGAGAGATTCTGCAGCGAGCCGGTGTCCGATCAGGGTCGGGTGCGTCTGATCCGGGAAGAATCGTTCCGCCAGCTTCTCGCTCGCCGGCTCCGTACCTTTGAATACGGGCAGAAGATCGATGAACGCCACGTCGAGTTCCCTGCAGATTTGAGTCAGGCGTTGCTGCGGCGCATCACCGGCGCCCTCCAGTGCGAGCTGTCGCCGGATGGGAAAGCCCAGGACAACGAGCGGCACATCCCTCTCCCGGCAGGCGGTCACTATTTTTTTCAACTCTTCCTTCACTCGATTCCACGATTCCGCCACGCGGGGGGTCGCCGGTTCGGCCAGCAATTCGCTGAAATAGAAGTGCTCGATGCGGGCAGCCGCATCTCGCTCACTTGCGCCGTACTGAATCCGGCGCACGAGGCGCATCGCAGCCCGGACCCAGCCGCTCCAGTGGGTCGGCGGACGGGCCTGGGCGAACTCGGGGTGTCGGCGCTGATCGGGCCCCGAGGCTGGATCGAACTGTTTGGTGACATCGTTGAGGCAGATTCCAAGCACGACGAGCCGCGGCCGCAATCGAAAGCCGTCGTGAACGAGTAGATCGTATTCCTGGCTCGTATCGTAGCCGGTGACGCCGGCATTGAGGCTGACGATGTTCTTGCCCGGGTGGGCCTTGTTCAGAAAATCGGCCGTGAGCATGGCGAAGGTTTCGCTCGACTTGCGGTAGTAGCCGAACGTGACGGAATCTCCGAGGAACAGAATTCGATTGTCGCTGTCGATTTCTCGAATCGGGGCGCCGTATTCAACGCGCAGCCCGTTGCCGTCCAGTTGAACGCTGACGTTTCCGGCGTGAGTGTCCCGGCCGGATTCCACGGCAAATGGAATATGCGCCCAGCCCCGGCGCGGATGCATCTCAAAGATGGAACGGGACGGCAGCGGCGGGGGGAAAATGACCCCCATCAGGCGATCGGTGGAAACGATGGTCAATACGACGCCCAGAACAAGCACGGTCCGGTCGAGCCGGGGTGAGCTCCGGCCGGGTCGGCGTCGAAGCGCAGCGCCGGCGAAAAGGAGCAGGAGCATCGCGCCGCCGTGAATGACCATCAGGCGGTAGATCGGATCGTATCGTTGTGGATTGGTGCCGCCCCCGGAAACGATGAACCGAAGGGCCAGCACCAGACCCAGCGCAACGACTCCCGAATAGGCGGCAAGAAGGTATAGCGCCAAAGGCGCGACACTCTTTCGCAGAGACTTATGCCGGCTTGGATTCATCTGGCTGTGATTCTGATTCCGGCGCGATTGCCTGCCAAAGTATTTCGGCGATGTCCATCTGCTTGATGTCGGAGCAGTTCTTGGAGCCGAGGCCGTCGATCAGCATGCGCTGACAGAACGGGCAGTTGGACGCGATCATGTCCGGCTTGGTCTCGAGCAGCTGCTCGGTGCGTTTGATGTTGACGCGTTCCGTGCCGTGCTCCTCCTCCTTGAACATCTGTGCGCCGCCGGCGCCGCAGCACATGCCGCGATCCCGCGTCTGGGCGGGTTCGAGAACGGTCAGCCCGGGGATTTTACGCAGCGCTTCCCGCGGCGGTTCATAGACCTCGTTGTAGCGGCCCATGTAGCAGGAATCGTGGTAGGCGACTTTCGCATCGACAGGGCGGCGCGGCTTGAGCTTGCCCGCGGTTAGGAGATCGTTCAGGAAGACCGTGTGATGCACGACGTTCAGCTTCGCGCCGAAGTCCGGATATTCGTTGAGCAGCGTGTTGAAGCAGTGCGGGCAGGTGGTCACGATCGTCTTCGGGTTGTAGCGATTGAGCGTTTCAACGTTGGTCTGTGCCAGCATCTGGAACAGGAACTCGTTGCCGGCTCGGCGCGCCGGGTCGCCGGTGCAGCCCTCTTCCTCGGCGAGGATGGCGTAGTTCACGCCGGCTTCGTTCAACAGGTTGGCCATCGCCCGGGCGATCTTGCGGGCGCGATCATCAAACGACGCCGAACAGCCGACCCAGAATAGCACGTCGGCATCGGGTTTCTCGCTGATGCGCGGGACGTTGAGCCCGGTCGTCCAGCCGCCGCGATCCGACGCCGGGAAGCTCCACGGGTTGGAACTGGACTCCATGCCGCGGAACGCATTCTGCAACTCGGCGGGGAATTCCGATTTCTCCATGACCAGGTTTCGGCGCATGTCGACGATCTTGTCGACGTAGGTGATGAAGACCGGGCACTCCGTCTCGCACGCTCCGCAGGTCGTGCACGCCCAGAGGACCTCGGGCTTGATGAACGTCGGCACCAGGTCTTCGGCCACGCTGATCGGCTTGTGACCGGCATCACCGGCAGCCGCCGCGTCGGCACCGTTGCCATTCCCACCGGCCGATCCGTTGGTCGCGCCGTGCTTCGCCTCAACGAGCTTCTTCTCGTTGTCATAAAGGTAGTTTCGCAGATCGAGCGTGAGCTGCTTCGGGCTCAGCAATTTTCCGGTCATGGCGGCCGGGCACTGATCGGTGCAGCGGCCGCACTCGGTGCAGGTGTAGAGATCGAGGACGCCCTTCCAACTGAGTTGGTCAATGCGGGCGAGGCCGAGGGTCTCCTCCCGCTCGATCTTGCCTTCGATGTCCTCGACATTGGGCAGGCGACCGCGCGAGTGAAGACTCTGGGCGAAGACGTTGGGAATGCCGGTGATGACGTGAAAGTGTTTCGACTGCGGAAGCAGGTTCAGGAAGATCAGCACGAGCGACACGTGCGTCCAGAATCCGATGTGTGCGAAAATCGGCAGTGTGTCGTGGCTGATTCCCGAAAGAACCATCGCCGTGATCGAACCGGCCGGTTCGTACCAGGCGAAGTGCGGGCCGGCCGTGCCGGCGTAATAGGCGCCGGCGGCGCCGTCGTAGAGGATGTCGGCGAACATCATGAATTCGATGATG
>CALLKH010000355.1 GCA_938008425.1 uncultured Planctomycetaceae bacterium
ACCATTGAGAACGTCATTCTCAGCTACGAGCCGGGGCGAATGATCTCCATCCAGGTCGGCAAGCCGCCCGAGAATTTTCCCTTCAAGGCGACGGTCAAGGACATGTGGACCGCCGTCTATTTCGAGGATGCGGGACTCGGTAAAACGCGCGTGCGCGTGGCCGGCATGGGTTATGGCGACAGCGAGGAGCACCAGAAGCTGCGCGATTATTTTCAAAAGGGAAATGCGAGGACGCTTCAGCGGCTGCAGGAGCATTTTGAGAACGACAAACCCGCGTCAACGGGCGGGAGCGCGGCGGTCGAGAGCGCGGACACTGCGGGAAAAGCTTCAGGCGAGCCCGACGTACCTCTCGAGCTTCAGTCGTACATGGCCCACCTGGCGGCGGCCGGCATGGCGCTCGATCTTGGTGAGACGTCCGAGGCGAAGCGCTGGCTTGCCGAAGCGCCGGTGGATTATCGCGGATGGGAGTGGCGATACTTCAACGGGTGTGCGGAAGAGAGCGTTCATCGCTGGGACGACATTGGCGCGGATGTTATGTTCGTGGCCCGGCGGCCCGCCGGAGACGAGGTTGCGATCGCCACGACCGACGGCCGCGTCATCTTCAGGGACCTCAAGTCCGGCAAGACGCGTTTGCAAATCAAGGCGAGCGAAAAGGCGCTCTGGCACGTGGCGTATGACCGCGACGGCAGCCGCGTGGCGACCTCGTCGTCGGACGGCTTCGCGAAGACGTGGAACGCCGAGACCGGCGACGAACTCTTGAGTTTCGTGCACGAGAAGAGCCAGGTGTATTCGGCGTCGTTCAGCCCGGATGGCGAGTATATGGCGACGTCGATGCTCTCCTACGTCAAGCTGTGGAACTCCCAGACGGGCGAACTGCTCGCGACGCTCAAAGGCCATGTCGAAAAGCCGCCGGTGACGCGTGTCGTCTTCAGTCCGGACGGAAGCAGGCTGGCATCGAGCGGCTGGGACAACTGGGTGATTCTCTGGGATGTGAAGACGCGCGAGGTTTTGCACAAGCTGGGGCCGGGGTATGGCGGGGAGGAGTACACGCAGTTCAACGCGGTGGAATTCAGCCCGGACGGCCGATTCATCGCGGCGGCGACGAACACGGGCAAGCCGTGGGTGTGGGAAGTTGAGACGGGCGAACTGATTCGGAAGCTGGACGCCGGGGAGAAGAATCTTTATGCCATCGCCTGGGCACCCGACTCGTCGCGCATCGCGGCCGGTTCGATGGATCTGATGGTTCGCGTTTTTTCGGCGGACGATGGGGCGCTTCTGCACCGGCTTCGCGGCCACGAGGCGACGATCCGGGCGGTGGCGTTCTCGGCCGACGGCAACACGCTCGTCAGCGGGGGCGCGGACAAGTCGATTCGAATCTGGGATTTGAATCGCCCGCCGATGCCATTGGTGATGAAGCACGACAAGGGCGTGTGGTCGGCGCGGTTCAGCCCGGATGGGTCCAAGCTGGTATCGGGCGGGTCGGATCTGGCGGTGCGGGTGTGGAATTCGAAGACGGGCGAGCAGATCGCCGCATTTGAGGATTTGCCGGAGCAGGTGGCGAGCGTGGCGTTCAGCCCGGATGGCAGACACGTCGCGGGCGGCACCAACAAGCCGCCGGTCATGGTGTGGAACATCGAAACTGGCGAGCGGGTGTTCAACCTGGAGGGCCATAAGGGCGGCATACCGGGCCTGGCGTACAGCCCGGATGGGAAGATGCTGGTCTCTGTGTCGTATGACGGCACGCTTCGGTTCTGGGATATGAAATCGGGCGAGTTGATCCGTTCGCTCGACAGTGCGTCGGCGGCGAGTCACAAGGCGGAGTTCAGTCCCGACGGGAGGCTCCTGGCGACGGCCGGCCGGGATGGGGTGGTCCGGCTCTGGAATCCGGGGTCCGGGGAGGAGGTGGCCGCGCTGAAGGGGCATGAGTCACGCCTGTACTGCCTGGCGTTCAGTCCGGACGGCCGTGTTCTTGCGAGTTCAGGGACGGATCGAACGGTGCGATTGTGGGATGTGGCGGCGCGGCGCGCATTGCATGTCATTCCGGCGCACGAGTCGTCGATTCACGGATTGGCATTCTCAAGCGACTCGTCGAGACTGGCGACCGGCGGGTACGACATGACGGTCAAGCTGTGGGATGTTCGCACCGGCCTTTGCGCGGCGACGATCGCGCGAACGTCGAATGGGCCGTACGATTTGACCTTTTCGCGGGATGGAACGCGGCTGGCGGTGACGTACACCGACGGCACGATTGAGATCCTGGATGCCGCAGATTCGGCATCGAACGCCTCCGGCATCGCATCGACGGTCGATGCGGCGGACTTGGCGAGTAGGTAGAGTCGGGCCTGTGCTGCGTCTGCCGCCGGCTGAATGCGGCCCCCTGGCGCGATAGGTGCGTTACGAACGACGCGGGCGCAGTCCTGACCGACGTTGAACACTTGCACGGAGGCGAACTGAGGAGACGAATCCATGGACATGAACCCACGAGATAGGCAGTCGACCCTGATGATGACCGTGTTTGCGACGGTTGCGCAGGTTGCGATGGTGGTGTCGGGGCATTACCTCGCCTTTGTTCGCGACAACGTTTTCGCGATGGGCGGAATGGGAATTTCGCTGGTCTTCGGCGCGATCTGGGCACTGCGCGCGGCGGAATCGAAAGGGCAGGGCCTGCGAGGCGGCGCGATCGTGGGAGGCCTGTCGGCGCTGCTCGGAATCATCGTGAGCGTCATTCTGGGTGATACGGAGCCGATGATTCTGGCGATCGGCACCCTCTCATCGGCTGTGACGGGTGCGATCGGCGGATTGATCGGCGCGGCGGCCGGTGGTCGTGCGAGGCCGGCGCCGGGCGCGTAAGCCGAGTGGATCGTTCGCGTTTGAAGAGTTGGGGGGAGAGGGTCTTTTTGCTGACTCTTGCGCGAAAACCGGTCGGCGGATGAACCAGTCTTGCGGGCCTCGTCGGTCCGCGGCATTCAATGCAAAAAAAAAGGATTGCCCGGGTTGACGTGGGAGTGAAGTTAGGTTAATGTACGGTCTCCTGCGGATCGCGATGATTCGTCATTCTGCCCGGGCGATGAAGGAATGCCGGTCAACTACACTGATATCTTGATGGGAGCGATGCCGTGAGAATTCGAAATGTACTGGTGCTGTTGGGCGCATTGGGGTTGACGGTTGCGGTTTCGACGCGGGCGTTTTCGGAGGATGAACCGGAGGGTAAGGGCGCACCCGGCCAGCCGAGTCCTGAAGAGATGAAGGCCATGATGGAGAAAATGGCCGACTGGCTGGAGAGCACAAAGCCGAGCAGGCATCATGATCTACTCGGGAACTTCGTCGGAAGTTGGAAGACGACGACGAAGACCTGGTGGGCGGGCGAGGGCAGCGGTCCGCCGATCGTGACCGAGGGCACATCCGAGGTGAAGTGGATCCTTGGCAAGCGGTACATCCTT
>CALLKH010000356.1 GCA_938008425.1 uncultured Planctomycetaceae bacterium
TTCGATGCTTTTCACAGGCGGACGGGTGATAGATCTACATCTGATTTGGCATTCAGTGGAAGTGAGGGCTTGGGAATCAAACAAGCAAGCCCGCCGTGAGGCGGGCTCTGGTTCCCGACTCTCGGGCCGGAGAGCAGAGAACTGAAAGGAATCTCTGCCGGGAACCAATGCCAAGAATACACGGATCCACTTCTGAATTCAAGCAAATCCGATCTAAGCTTTTCCGTTTTCAATCATCTCCGCCTTCATCGCGGCACGATGACGACGCCCGGACACTTCCCGATAGCCCTTTCCTGAAATCCAGATGTCAGCCCTCCGAACCCGGCTGATTGGTTCTGTTGGATGACCTCGCTCTGGCAATCATGTTGGCCACACTTTGGCGACCTTACTCGCCGTCATGGTCCTCCCGCCGGGGGCCCCTTCCTTACGGGCGGCTCCACCGTTGACAGCTGCGCCTGGTCGCTGAGATCTTACCTCCTGTTGGTTGCGAAGCGCGGAACTGCGTCGATTCCTCTCACAGGGATCACGACCTGCGCCGCCAGAACAGCCGATGCTGTCGTGATAACGGCGAGGCGGATCGTCTCATCCTGAAAATTCGTTGTTTACTCTTACTTCCGTTTGCGGCAGTTTCGGTTCACTTACAAGCTCCTCTTCAACTCAAGAAACTGCATGGACTCCGACCACCCGGCCGACGATCGCATTAGCGCCCCTGCCTACCGACAACTTCTTTTCAAATGGGGCGAGCCGGAGACGAAGAATCGCTCCGATGCAAACGAAGTCTCAGGCTCCGGTGTGCCAGCGAAACTCCCGGCTTCGGATGTGTCGCCGGTGACGGTTGGTGTGGTCTCGGACGGGGTCAACGACCATGATGCGGCGGGTGCAGGCTTCAGCTTCGACCCGGGTCATCCATGGTATTATTACCACATGGGAGATAAGGCTCAGCCAATTCCTTTCAAGGAAATTCCGGCAAGCACTAACGCAGCTGAATCAACCGAACAGGCGCTTCCAAAGGCCGGTGGGAGGCGGAAAGTCAAGGCGCGAATCATGTTGGAGGAAGAACGCCGCGCCCTTGATGAGACCCGTGCCCGATACTTAGAGGTCATTGAACGGGGTGTCGAAGCCCTCAGCCGGTACGATATCGAGATTGCCTCTCAAGGAAATGCCGACATGGCCAGATCGGTGGCGCTCTCGCTCTTATACAACCAGATTGCCTGGCGGCGCGGCCGAATCGAATACCTCGAACAAGTCGTTAATCAGCAGCCCACGCGGCATCGATAGGCCCTTGGCTTTCCTTCTCCGGCCAATCGAATTTTGAGCTCATCACCTCGGAGAGCTGTCGCCTCGGCCCGCCCCGTTTCGGTGACGACATTCTCCTGCTCAAGCCGACCAACCAACAATGCACTTTGGAAACTGGTGCACAACTCGATTCAATTACGGACCGAATGCCACGGGCAAGACGGCGTTCGTCTTGTTTTGCACAGCGACGAACAAGTACCGTTTGCCTTCGTTCTCCTCCTCTTGTAATCGGCTCGGACGATTCCCTAGTCCCTCGAATGAGTGGCATTGTCATAACACCCCACATTCGTTCGCACCAGGTGATTCGATTCCTCCGCCCCATGGCACCATCCCGGCCCCAACTCGGCACTCCCGAGATTAAGATCGGGGCGAATCCGGGCCGTACCCTCCGCGCCGACATCGCCTTTGGATCCGTTGCCCAACCGAGTCGCGAAGCAAGGAAACGAACAACCTCAGGCCAATACGCCGATTTCGCAACCCGCCTTCCGAGCTGCAACGCCCCCCGGGAAGGCGGAGTTGTGCCTTCCGCGTGATCCTATGCTCCAATTCCGCGCAGTAACTTATTCCTGTAACCGAGCTTATGAGCAAGCAACATCTATCCACCGAAAACGCTGATTCCCGCGACTACAGTCATTCAGGATGTGTCGACAAATACGCGCTTGAATGGCCTTGCTCCCGAGATGGCCGACGATAGACTGGGGGCGGGTCATAGAGAGAGGCGAAATGTCATGGCCGTTACCCTCCGACTACAGCGAAGAGGCCGGAAGCGAACACCACAATTCCGGATCGTGGTGATGGATGCAAGACAGCCACGAGATGGGCGATTTATCGACGAGATTGGATGGTATCAGCCGACGGCCAACGAAGTCGCAGGACAATTCAGTGTTCGCGCCGAACGATGCCTGCATTGGCTGGACAACGGAGCGCAATTCAGCCCGACCGTCTTCCAGATCCTTCTGAAGTGCGGTATACATCATCGGCGACTTGGAACGATCAACGCCAACGGCAAAGTCGCTGCAGCAAAGCGCTGCAACAAGCCGATTCCTAGGAATAGAACTGTCGGGAAGTTGACTCCGTTGACCGAGGAGTCAGCGGTTCAGGTGGGTGACAGCACCGCCGGGTCCGCAAAGAATGCAAACTTCTTGACCGAGGCGACTTGGAGGAATAATATCGCTCAGAACGTGCCAAGGAAGGCAGTTAGACATGAGAATAGGAACCCGACGACCGACACTTCTAACAAAAGTCCGGCACCTCCCTCGTCGAAATCACAATCGGAGGTAGATGTGCCGGACCGCCCATTCAATCGAGAGATCATTCACCTCAAGGATCGAGGTGACGCAGATGACGCTGTCAAGCGTGTCTGCTCCGGCGATGCGGCGGAGATCTATGTCGACGTCGGTTATTTTTCAATTGAAGATGCCCTCGACGTGGCAGCCGATCTTCATCACCGAATAATCGAAGTTCGACCACTTTGGGAGCCGGTCGTCGCGGGTCCTCTGTCGTCTGATGACAGCGAGTCGCGCCGTCAACTGGCCTGCATTCCCGTTCGGACAACGACCCAGACGTATGAGCAGTATCGAGCAGACAGTCGATGCAATCATCGACGACGCTCACAAAACGGTGACCGATCGCTCGACAAGGGCGGCCCCAGGCGATAAACTCGCTCCAGAGTTTGGACCTGAGGGACTGTTCAGTGGCGATCTTAGACGAATTTCGGCTTCGTTCAATTCATCCATCTGTTTTCGCTCTTTCACTTCCTATACGCCCGGCGTCGGTTCGTGATTCGATGTTTCGTGCCGAGCTCTTCTGTAAGAGAATTGTACAGGAAGGCGTCATTCGATCTGGCCAACGGGCGCTCGTCGTTGGCCGCGGACCCGTGGGAATGACAGTGCTCGCTACCCTTGCGAAACATCGACTCAAACTTGTTTCGTACAACACCCCCCCTGATGGCGACGGGGCGACGATTGCCAACTGTACGACACGAATACTATGCCCAACCACGTTTGACTTTCCATCGCCGCAATGGAGGGTTCGCCGTTTTCCCCACGACGATTCATTTACTGCGGAACTGCATTGGCGGGCGTCCTCGGCCGAGGACGTTCTTAACAGGATGAGCCAGGTGTTGAGCGAGCGCATCCACCCTTACGCCAGGAATTGCACATTTCGGATCGGAGAACTTCTTAGCGTTAAGGGTCATGAGAATGAGCCAAGTAAGGTTCAGACCGTTCTTCGTACCCGCCTCAAGGATCGCAAATTCAAGGAGATGGTCGAGAACTTCGATCTCGTCTTGATTTGCACCGGTCCGGGACGCGATCGAGTCTCGCTAAGAGCGCAGCCGGGAGGGTTCGCCGGATTCAGCTTCTGGAGTAACGCTGATCCACTGTCACAGATCTATAAAGGATCGACAGGGCGTCGAGTCTTGAATCTTTCGAGTGCTGCTGGCAAGCGGTTCCTAATCCTCGGCGGAGGCGATGGGGGAATCGCGGACTTTGTCCGGCTCTTGACAGGAAACCCTGACGGATTCGACTCACTCGATGATGTCGCTCTTCCCCCGGCATTCTTGGCCGAACTCGGGAGCCTAAGTCGAAGCATGTGGAAGGGCTACAACGAACATGAGTTCGCCGGTTCGCTCTGCGCCCTTCTCGTCGATACCCAGCGGCGACTGAAGCGACTGATTGATCAGACATGGGAACAGACGGAGAGTATCCGGGAGCAGGTTCACCGATTGCTGCTTTCGCCGTCAGAACGCCCATTTGTTCAACTGGCGATGCCGTGCTTTCACTTTCAGCTTTCGTACTTCGGCAACCGCCTGATGGCGCAGTTTCTGGCAAGAGCGATGTCCGCCGATCTTGCAAGGCAGAACGGAGGTCTCGTCCCGTTCAGAGTGGCTGTCAATTGTACTTCGATCGAAGGAGTGGATCCAAACTCTCATCGCTGTGCGGGAAATGCAGCCGAATGCATGCGATTCCGGCATCTCGTCGAGTTTGAGCCGGACTATTGCGCCGAGGGAAGCAACGAATTGCGCCCTGACTATATGGATGACTGCGAGGCAACTGATACCCAATACGGCCCGAACCGTACAGCGACGACTTCATGTTGTCCTGAACCTTTCGATCGCATTATTCTCAGACTAAACACCGAGCGGTTAACGTCAGGGTTACCCGGCGAAATCGTCGACCTGATAAACAGTCGCCGTTCCGATCCGATTCGCGATGCGCTAACGTGTTACATTGAGGATCGCGTCGCGTAGGCGCCTTGAATCCAGCCGACAATGTTGAGTAATTCGATTGCGGAATTCGCAATCATTCTGCCGGGGGGACGATTTCAAAATGTCGGGTAGCTATGGCTCGGAATCGCTGGTAAACAGGCGTTTTCGGGTGTTCGTCATGAGGATCTCAGACGGTCTCAGGACTCCGAATGGCAAGGCGCGTAGTCAATGATTTTTCCCCGGGAAAAAGTCATTCAGTCGGTTGACTGAGGGATGGGTTTACTGAGGAGTTTTCTTGTCAGACGTCTCCCCTAAGCGGAGCTTAGGACGTTCTTATCCGGGAAACCCAACCCGACTTCATGCAGTCAGTCATCCCGGCAGTCGGGCATTCCATCCCGAAAGCTTGCTGTCTTTCATGCCAGTAATCTGGATGGCTGGCATGAAAGACGGCTGGCCATCCGGTTATCCAGCTGTCCGTCTGTCTGGATGTCTTGCCGTCGGGAAGTCCATCCTTCAGGCTGGCGCTCAAGCAAGACCGACTGTCTGACAGCGAGCGGGACTGACCGAGGGCAGGAATGACAGCGGGGCAGCACTCCTTCCTGCCCGCTTGAATTAACGCTTGCATTCCATCCCGAAGTCATGCTAGCTCTCATGCATGATTATCGTCATTGCGAATTCAAAGGGTGGGGTCGGCAAGAGTACGGTGGCCGTTCATCTGGCCGCCTGGCTGTGTGAACAGGGGCATCGGGTCACGCTCGCCGATTGCGACACGCAGCAGTCCTCGTCGGAATGGGTGCGAGAGACGATGCCGGACGTGAAAGCTGTTCGACTCGACAATCCCGACCACATTCTAAATGAACTGCCGAACTTGCGGCAGGACGCCGACTTCGTCGTGGCGGATGGGCCAGGCAGCCAGACCGAGACGAGCCGGGCGTTGCTGCTTCGTGCCGATCTAGCCATCGTACCCTGCAAGGCATCGATGCTGGAGGTGAGGGCGCTCGCCAAAGCAACTGATGTGCTTCGCCAGGCGCAGGACATCCGAAACGGGATACCGAAGGCGGTCATCGTGCTCAGCATGGTCGGCAAGCACTATCGGCTGACGAAAGACATGAAGGAAGCGGCGGCGGCGCTGTCGCTTCCGCTCGCCTCGACGGCACTGACGCTTCGACAGATTTACGCCGATGCGCCGGGGCAGGGGGCGGTCGTGTGGAACATGGGCGCCAGGGCCCGCGAAGCGGCGGCCGAAGTCGACAGGCTCTTTCGGGAGATTCTGCCTGAGGCGGCTCAAAGGACTCAGGGGGCGGCGCACGGCCGGCGTCTGGTGAAATCAACGTAACTTTAGGGGAGGGGGCATGGCCGAACAGCGACGCTCATTGATCGAAGGCATTCAGACGGTGGTGCCGTCCGTAGACAATCGAGTTGAGAAGGCATTTGTGATGGGCCAACAACCAGCCGGCAAGGCAAACGGCCCGTCCTCGACGACGGCAGTGATCAACCGCGTGCAACTCAGCACGCGCATCCGCGACGACTTCTTCAAGGCCCTGAAACGGGCCTCGTTGGAACGGCAGATGGACGGCATCGAGCCGAACACGATGGTTGAAATCCTCGAAGAAGCGCTCGAACCGTGGCTCAGAGCGAACGGCTTTCTGTCATGACCGGCCCGGCGCCGGACACACAGAATGTGAAAACGGCCCCGGAGCCGCCGGCGCCCAGCCCGACCCTGACCCCCACGCAGCAGCGCCTGTTGCACGCCAGCGCGATGATCCGTATGGAATCGCCGGACAAGGCGGATTTTCTGCACTCGGTCATGTGCCAGGTGGGTCTGCCGAGGCGACACACCGCGGCGAGGAGTTTTGAACGCCACAGCGGCCATGTGAGCATCCTTCTTGAAGCCGGAAAACTCTTCGATGGCACAGACTTCGTGGAGCAGCCGCTCCCGCATGGAACGATCCCCAGGCTCGTTCTGGTTCATGTGAGTTCGGAGGCGATCCGAACGCAACAGCGGAACATCGAGATTGGCGACAGCATGCGGCAATTCCTCCAGATGCTCGGTATGCAGACGAGTGGAGGCGAGAGGGGAGGGTACACGGCTCTCCGGAAGCAAATGGAAGCGCTCGCAGCCTGTCGTTTGACCATCGGCATGCATGCCGAGGGGCGGGTGGTGACGGTGGATGCCAAGCCGATTAAGCGATTCGAGGCGTGGTTGCAGCACGACGGGCTTCAGCGCACGCTGTGGCCGGGTGCGCTGGAATTGTCGGAGGATTTTTTCAACACGCTGGCGACCCACGCCGTGCCGCTCGACTACCGGGCGCTCGCGGCGCTTCGGCATTCAGCACTGGCGCTGGATGTTTACACCTGGCTGGCCCACCGGCTCTGCCGGGTGACGAAGCCGGAGGGAGTAAAACTCAGTTGGGAAAACCTGCGGGAGCAGTTTGGACAGGAATACATCACCTCAAAGGATTTCAAGAAGGAGTTCCGTCACACGCTTCGACAGGTTTGCGTCGTGTATCCCGACGCCCGGCTGGATGAAGTCGATGGCGGGCTGGTCCTGTATCCGTCGCGACCGCCGTTGGCGCCGACGACGGTTTCGATAGCGCTGCCGCGAACGGCTCAACCTGTGGATAAGTCGGGTGGGTAGCAACGTTATCCACGCTGAATCGCCCCGCCCTGGTGCGCTGAATCGCCCCCCCGTGTCGGGAAGAAGGTGCGCTGAATCACCCCCCCGTAAAACCTATAGTAGACTTACCTATAGGTTCTTACTGGTAATGGGTGGGCGCGATTCTGTGGATAACTGTTGTTTTGAGAATGAGTGCCCGTTGCCCCACAGCCTGAGGTGGACCGGATGTCAGAAAGCGGGCATTCAAGGGGCAGGGGGCGACCCTCGTCCACACGATCCAGACCGTATTCCCATTTAGACCACACCAGGAAGCGTGAAGAAGGTCGATGGCGTCCCGGAGCGCCGATCGTGCTATTTCGCTTCTGAGGCCTTTTCGTTCGCGAGGGTGCGATTTCGGTTGAAAGTGGTTCGCGATTGTGTCATGAGGGGGGTAATTCAACTCTGAAGTGACGAGCCATGCACGACCCACACCCTGCCCTGAACCTCCAGTGGTCTTCAATTACTCTGTCCGACGGGGCCGACCGCGAAGGGGAGAGACGCACACGGCGACGGGGCGGGGGTCGAGCGGGTGGATTTCAACCAAGCAATCAGACACCTGGCTGAACATGGCCCGGAGGTCGCGCCCGCAGCCACAGACGTTATTGCTGTTTCCGATTGAAGGAGAGGGTCCACCGGTCGCCCTTGAGGAACGGCCGCGACCGCAGGAAGGTACAGAATCTGATGCTATACAAGTCGATCAGCCACGATCTGCTGCAACAACACCCGTCGCTGTGCGAACTGCTTCAGAGAAACCGGATGCTGCTCTCGGCAGTGGAGTCCTGCGCGGCGTCACTGAAAGCGCGTCAGGAGGCACTGAGGGCGGAACTCGGCACGACGAACCCGGAGATCGACCCGAGTCAGATCGCGAGCGAAGCCCTGGAGATCGCGGTCAAGGAGTTGGAACAGCGTTTACAGATCGCATTTCTGCCGGCAGGGCCAGGGGAGCCCTCACTGGACGAGGCCATGGCATTCGTCCAAGGTCTCATGTCGGGCGGCTGAGCGGGACGCGCGGCCCGACGCTGTGGGACCTGCCCGTCGATCCCCGGCCGGAAGTTCTCACGGAACAAATCATCAGTAGCGATCAATCGACGCGGCGATCAATCAATTCAACCGAGTCAGGCGGGGAGCCGGTTTCGGATGATTCCAGCACGCTGTATCCCCAGAATCCGGCACCCGTTGTCCCATTCGCGAGTGGCGAGAAGGAAAAGGCTCGCGACGTTCTCGCCGCCATCCGCATTCTGAATCGCGTCGAGCAGGGGAATCGGCGCGCGACCTTCGAGGAAAAGCAAGTCCTCGCCCGATTCCCCGGCTTCGGTTCTGTGGCGCTGTCGATCTTTCCCGACCCCGTCACAGGCCGGTACAAGGACGCGGGTTGGCAGGCGCTCGGCCAGGAACTCAAGTCGTTGCTATCGCCGGCAGAATACGACAGCGCCAAGCGCACGACGTTTAACGCCTTCTACACGTCGCCGATTGTCATCGGCGCGATTCACGAGGCCATCAACAGGCTCGGCGTTCGTTACGACGCAATCCTCCTCGAACCTGGTTGCGGGACCGGCAACTTCATGAGCCAGGGGAGCAGCCGCCATCGGTTCATCGGCGTCGAGATGGATTCAGTCTCCGGCCGCATCGCTCGGGCCCTGCATCCCGAACACGACATCCGCATCGAGAATTTTCGGGACACCAAATTGCCGGAGGGGCGTATCGGCGCCGTGGTCGGCAATGTTCCCTTCGCCAACGTGAAGCTCGACCACAACGGACAGAAACTGTCGCTTCACGATTACTTCCTCGCCAAATCGGTGGACGCCTTAAAGCCCGGCGGCGTGATGGCCATGGTCACGTCGCACTTTACACTCGACAAGCAGAACGGCGCCATTCGCGAGTATCTGGCGTCCAAAGCCGACTTTGTGGGAGCGATCCGCCTGCCGTCCGACGCCTTCAAGCGGGAAGGAACGGCGGTCGTCACCGACATCCTCTTCCTTCGCAAGCGTGCCCCAGGTGAGCCGGCGCGCCACGCCGACCCCGACTGGCTTGGCGTCGCGCCCTATCTGATCGAGGGTGTCGAAGTGCCGATCAACCGCTACTTCCTCAATCACCCCGGAATGGTCCTCGGCGATTGGACCCGCAGGGACACGCTCTATGGTGGCGACGGGTACAGCGTTCGCGGGTCTGGCGATCTCTCGGCAAAGTTGAAAGACTCCATTCAACGATTGCCTGAATCCGCGTCGCCGGAGTTGGCGAATTCGGCGGATGACGTTGTCCCTGCTTTCACGCCACCACCACCCGACAAGCATATCAATGAAGGGAGTTTCTTTGTCAGCAGCAGACAGGACATTTGCCAGTCGGTTAACGGCGAGGCGGTCCCGGTCGTCTACGGCGGGTCCCCCCTGAAATCCAACGGCACACTGGCCGGTCGTCGGCTCGCTGCCCTGATCGGGCTGCGCGACAGCGCGCGCCGGGTGCTGCAATCGCAGAACGAAGGCTGGCCGGCCGAGCATCGCGAAGAAGCGCGAGGCGAACTCAATCGCGCCTACGACCGGTTTCACCGAACCTACGGGCCGATCAACAAAACAACCTTCAGCGAAAGCCGGGACGGCTGCGTGATTCGCCGCCGGCCCAATGTTGTCAAATTCATCGAAGACCCGGACGCGATGCTGGTGATGTCGCTGGAGGACTACGACGAGGTCACTGGCAAGGCGGCAAAGGCCGCGATCATGGTGAAGGATGTCGTCGGCAAGACGCCGCCCGTTACCCAGGTTGGAAGCGCCGAGGAGGGCTTGCTGGTCTCCTTGAATCAACGAGGCATCGTGGACCTGCCGTTCATCGTGAGCCTGTACGGCAAGTCCCAGGATCAGGTCATCGATGAGTTGGGCGACCTCATCTACTGCGATCCCGATGCGCGAATCTGGAAAACGGCTGACGACTACCTCTCGGGCGATGTTCGCGACAAGTTGAGGAAGGCCGAGCAGGCCGGACCCGAATTCACCTGGAACGCAGAGGCGCTCCGCCGTGTGCAGCCCGAAGATGTGCTGCCCGGCGACATCGATGCCAATCTCGGCGCACCCTGGATTCCCGAGAGCGACATTCAGGCGTTTGCCGCAGAGTTGTTTCAGGTCGCCCCCGGCTTGGTCCCGGTCACCTATCTGAAGAAGGACGCCCTTTGGGAATTCTCACCCGGGTACGCGGCGACGGTGTCGGTCGCGGCGACCTCGGATTTTGGAACGTCCCGCGCAAACGGCACGTCATTGCTGGGACTGGCGCTGAACATGAAGTCTCCTGTGATCTACGATGTGATCGACCATGGTGACCGCGAAGAGCGAATTGTGAATCAGGCGGACACCCTGGCTGCGCGTGAAAAGCAGAAACGCATCAAGGAGCGATTCCGAAGCTGGGTCTTTGCCGATCCCGAGCGCACGGAGCGGCTCGTCCGCATCTACAACGACACCTACAACAACCTCCGACCGCGGCTCTTCGACGGTTCTCATCTCGATTTTCCCGGCATGAACCAGACATTTAATCTCCGTCCGCACCAGGCGGACGCAGTCTGGCGGGGGATGAGTTCGGGCAACACGCTGCTGGCCCACGCCGTCGGTGCGGGCAAGACATTCACCATGGCCGGCACCGGCATGAAGATGAAGCAGGCGGGTCTGATCAAGAAGCCGATGTATGTCGTGCCCAATCATCTGCTCGAGCAATTTGCCCGCGAGTTCATGCAGCTTTACCCGAATGCTAAGTTGCTCGTCGCCACGAAGGAGGACCTCGCCCGTGACCGTCGTAAACTACTCACCGCCAAGATTGCCAGCGGCGAATGGGACGGCATCCTCGTGACCCATTCGTCGTTCGAAAGAATTGGCATGTCACGGGACTACCAGAAGAAATTCCTCACCGAGCAAATCGCAGAGTATGACGAGCTGCTCCGCGAGCACAGCGGCGCCAAAAGCGCGGGCCGGAACATCATCAAGCAGATCGAAAAGCAGAAGGCCGCACGGGAGGAGCGATTGAAGGATCTGCTCGCCGGAGAGAAGAAGGACGATGGCCTCGTGTTCGACGAGTTGGGCGTTGATCATCTCTTCATCGACGAAGCGCACTACTTCAAGAATCTGGAGACACCGACCAAGATGGACCGCGTGGCCGGCATCCAGACCGGCGGGAGCGAACGCGCGTTCGACGTG
>CALLKH010000357.1 GCA_938008425.1 uncultured Planctomycetaceae bacterium
CCCACGGCCGCACATGGGACTCCACGTCGGCGGGTGAACGGAGTATAATCTCCGACAACTGGGCCAAAGGGACTCTAACACGTCATTGATGAAGGAGATCGCTATGCGATTGGACGACAAACGAGCGAAATTCGACAAGTTGACGCGATCACAACAACAGAAGTACAAGCGCTGGTCAATGCACGTACCCCGTGTCGGACTCCATGAGGCGAACAACGGACTCGGCGATTCGAACCCCGAGCACATCGGCACCACCTGGCGGTTGCACCTCGGCGGCAGGAATCGAATCTGCTGCACGATTGAGGGTGATGTCGTCAAGGTGCTGGCCGTTGGAGCGCCGCGCGGTCGTTAGCCGAATACCATCGATCGTATCAGGCTTGTTCAGCCAGCGCGCCATGGCGCGCAGATTGGATCCGAACCGTTGTCCGTATCAGCCGGCCGGTGCGATTGCGCGTAGGGCCCGTACGGAAGTCGGCTCAATGATCCTGTCTTGATCTGTACCGTCGTGGCCTTCGCCGATGGTTCCCACTCTTTCAGACTCAACGGACGCCACGTCCAAGATCGTGGGTGAAGGTTCCGCTGCGCCTGCCTCCTGCCGGCTCAGGATCACCGAATTCTGCGTTCTCGTCGCCGGCGTCTTCGCTTTTTCGCCCTGGCGGGTCGACTGGTATCACCATGTCCTCATTCCCGGAGGTCCGACGCTTCGGTTCGCGGTTCTACCGCCGTTGGCGCTGATTCTCCTCGCCTACCTCGGCCCATGGATTCGACCGGCAACCCGAAGGAACCCGCTTCAGAGTGAGGATTGGCCGCTCGCCGGCCGGGTCGCGCTGGGCGCGTGCGCGATCGTCGCACTGATTCAACTCCTTCACCCGCTCGACAATATCTGGCTCCTGTTTTCGTGGACCGCCGCCGCCGGCCTGCTCGTCGCCCGTCGAATGAACGAGTTGGACGGCCCCCGGCTGAGCCGTA
Organism: uncultured Planctomycetaceae bacterium; assembly: GCA_938008425.1. Classification (GTDB taxonomy): domain Bacteria; phylum Planctomycetota; class Phycisphaerae; order UBA1845; family UTPLA1; genus JADJRI01. Next base: position 970 of record CALLKH010000357.1, read on the forward strand.
CGAGCGCGCTCGCAATGCTCATTCTGGCGATCGCGTTGGTCACCTGGCTTCATATCGACATGCAACTCGCGGCCTGGCGCGAACTCTCGTTCGGCTACCCTGACATCGGGCACTTCGCACGCGCACTTCTCAGCACCGTCCAAGGTCGGGGAGTCTACGTAGATTCCTACGGCCACTCGCTTTTTGGCGACCATTCGTTCTTCGCCCTGCTCGCGCTCGCTCCAATCTGCCGGCTCGGCGTCGACCCATTCCTTCTACTCGTCACCCTTTCTCCCCTGCTGATGAGCGGTTCGAGCTTGATCATCTACTGGTATTCGCTTCGATCTGGCACGGGCACCCGGCTTTCTCTCCTGAGCGCCTTCGCCTGGCTGCTCCTTCCGATGCACGGATGCGTCGTTTACTCAATGGGCTACGGCTTTCACGAAGCCCAGATGGCGGTGCCGCTGATCGCCGCAGGGATCGCTTTCACGGAACTGGGCATGTTCCGCAGGGCGACGCTGATGATGTGTCTCGCCCTGCTCGTGCGCGAGGATGTTTCGCTGACGGTCGCGGGCTGGGCGGCGTACATGTTTCTGTTCAAGCGGCGGCGCGTTGAAGGCGCGACGATGCTGGTCGTTGCAATCGCCTATCTGGTTACGATGGTCTGGGTCGTCATACCGTGGTTTCGCGGCGCGGCTTACCCGCACCTGAATTTCCACTTCACGGCGTCAGAAAGCGATCCGTTGCGGACAGGGTTGTACAACCTGTCCTTCATCGCGACGCTCTCCATTCCGGTTGCGGGGCTCTGCTTTAATAACTGGCGACTCCTGCTGACGGCTGTCCCGGCCGTGGGGGAAGCCATGCTCTCTCGTAACCCGGATGTCCATAACATCGTATTTCATTACTACATCCCCGCGATTCCGGGAATCTTCTTCGCCGCCCTGATCGCCTGTCGGCGTCCCGTCGCTGGCGAGATGTGTTCGCAACCCGAGGCCGATCGCTCCAGCACGGACACGCATGGCGTCGACGCGATTCGCTACTCACGACCGCTCGTCATACTGCTTCTCGTCGCGGCATTTCTAGGACAGGTTTATTGGGGAACAGGGGACTGGACGCACCACCGGCCCGGCCGGTATTCCGATCCAAGGCTCGCGGCTTCGTATCCCCAGATTCGAACGATTCACGACATGGTGCTGCCGGGGCGCTCGGTCTCCGCGAGCTATCGAATCGCCGCCCAGTTCATAGACGCCGATCAACTCTGGATGACCTCGTCAGGCGTGTTGGCAGACGCGATCGTCCTCGACGACACCGATGTCATGATCGGCCACAACCCGCGGGAGCTTCTCAGCCGTGCATGTCGAACGGGCGAGTACGAGCCGATCCATGCGGATTATCATCTGGTCGCGGTCATGAAAAACGCCGGGGTTCAGTCGATTGCGCCTTCATTGATTGCCGACAGCAATCCGCTCGCCGGCTCGATCGAGCCGTTCGACATGGGATCCGGAATTCAGCTCGTTGGATTTCGATGCACGTCGGATTCCACAAGCCCGGTCGTGCGAATGTCCATTGTCTGGCGGCTGAACGGCCATTGCTCGGAGGATCTCCGCTTCGGCGTCACGGACGGCGACCGCCGATGGGGCCCGTTCTACTTTGCACGTGGGGCTTACCCAACCAACGCCTGGCGGCCCGAACTCTACTATCGAGATGAGCTGATTCTCGAACGGTCGGCGGACGAACAGTGGAACTGCTCCGATCTCAGCATCGTTCTGCTTCAATGACGGCAAATCAAAGCTGCCACAACTCCGATGAGGTTGGATGCCTCGTCTCGGCCCGTCGTGTAGAGTCCCATGACTCGTTGGACCCGGTTTGAGGTCGCCACAGCCCTTCCCGCAGCTTCGAGCGAGCCGACATAAAGACTGTGCTAATAATCAGTTAAGGCTTTTCGTTGACAGGCAGGCACTCCACGGTTACGACAGTGGGGCATTTATTGCCGAACTGAATGGAGTCAGTCGGGCACCCCGTTGATGACAGTCGGAGGACTTCGACGATGACCCTGCGAATCTCTAGAGGAATGATGCGCGTACTGTTCGCCACATCGGTGTTCGCTGTATTGACAGGTATCGCCTGCGTCTAGGCGGCCTGCGAACTTCATCCCCAAATTCAGTTTCCATCCAACTGGACAGATCCGCGCCCGTCAGAAACCCCTTGAGCGGAATCCGGGCTTCGAACGATCAAGATCACCACCCTCAAGATTCCGTTCACGCCTATTGCCCCAGCAGCGCGGCCACGAAGGGCTGAACATCGTCCATTGTGACACCGCCCGAGAAATTCATATCCGCGCAGGCGCAGTTCCCACCCGGTGAGCTCCCGGAGACCAGACACTCCACAAAGTGGCCCAGGTCCACGCCATTAACCATCAAATCCTGGTTCACGTCACCCGGTGTGCAGCCGAACGGCGACTCGAGCGTGGCCGTGTAGCGCATCGGACAGGCCGACGCGTCCGTCAGGCCGGTGCTGCTGACCACCAGCCAGTAGGTCCCGGGGCCGTCGGCGAACCAAAATAGCGGCAAGGTCTGGCAGGCGATCGTGGATCCGGAGTCGCGGAGAATTCCCGGGCAGCCCTCGTCGACCTGGAAGATCCAGCCGCTCACAGCGCCCTCGCCGGCGATGTTCCATGCAATGCCAACTGGGCCGTTCACCGTCAACTCAAACCAGTCCTGATCGTGCAAGTCGCCGGCGGCTGACGGGTAGTGGCCCGCCGTCCCGCAGATCGACTGCCCGAATGAAATCGGCGCGAAGACCGGGGGCGAGGAACCGCACCCGCCGTTCGTGGTGTCGATGAATCCCGGGCCGCACGCCGCCTCATCTTCCGCAGTCGCGCTCGGCGGGCAGGCGACGATGCATGGGCACTGTGAACAGATCGTACCGTTGCCGATCCAGCTTCCGCCCTGCACGCCGCATTCGGCCTCAGTCCCGATTGTGCAGGTGTCGAACGGCTGGCAGCACGCGCCGATAAAGACACCGCACGGCGGGCTGAAGCTTCCGCAGTTTCCGTTGGCGGCGAACCGGTGATCGGCGCCGAGACACTGGGAGATGTCGACGTTTTCCGTGCAGACGCCGGCCGCCTGGTCGCAGCAGGCGCCGTTGACCGCGCCGGTCGTCCCCTCGAGACAGAACGCGAAATCGGACGACTGCGGCTGCGGCACACATCCGGAACAGAAGGCCATATCGTCGCCGTCGGGTGATCTCATCCAGAGGAACCAGCAGGTCGGGTCGCCAAGGCCGACGATCGAGACCCACCCCGTGGGCAGCACCAGGGGATCAAGCAACTGGGCCTTGTACTCGTTGAGTTCGGCGCCGTTGTAGCGAATGTTGGTGGGCGTGCGCGTGGCAGTTACAAACTCATGCCGGATGAGCGATCCGGGTTGGCCGCCGGCGTCCTCGTAGAATGAAATCGTAAAATCATTGATGGTCTCGTCACACTCGATGAATCCGAACCCGACGGGCTCCATGTCGATTCCCCACCACGTCAGGCTGAGAATGGTGCCGTTGACGCCGGTGTAGTTGTCGTAGACCTGGAACGGCGACGACCCTTCGGAGGAGTTGAAGCTGGGTTCGTCGATCACATCGAACACACCCTGGCCATAGAGCGTCGTCCCGGAGTCGCATTCCGGCAGCGGCGGGCAGTCCGCGCAGACCGCCCCCTCGCCCAGCCATGTCAGACCCTCGATCAGGCACCCCGCCTCGGTCGTGATGACGCAGATCGTCGCGCCCTGGCAGCAGGGTCCCACGGGCGGACAGGCTGAACAGGGTGAACCCGGACCGGCCCATGCGCCGCCGACCGCCTCGCAGAAAAACTGCTGGATATTCGAACAAGGACGGCCGTCGTCGAAGCAGCATGAACCCTTTAGCTGTCCACAAGCCGGTGAGAGCGCGGAACAGGGCGTGTCCGGCGTAAACCGCTGATAGTCGGCGACGCAGTTCGTGACGTCGACGTTGTCCTCACAGGAAGCGGCAAGTTCGTCGCAGCATGAACCGGTAAACCCACCCGGCGTGCCGTTGAGACAGAAGGCCAGGTCCGTGGTCGAGGGCAACTGGCAACCAGTGCAGTGAGCACTGTCGTCGCCGACGCTGGAACTCATCCAATAGAACCAGCACTCAGAATCGCCGCGGCCGACGATGGACAGATATCCGCGAACCAGGAAGCAGGATGTCGGAAGGGTGACGTCATATTGAATGAGTTCGATGGGGTTGTCTTCGCCGCCGTAGAACAGACCCGAAGGCGTTCGCGTGGCTGTCATCGTATAGGCACACGCGACCGGTCCGGGCGCGCTGCCGTAATCCTGGTAAATGGTAATATCGAAGGTCGGATCCGGTTCCGTACAAAGCACGAACGTGTTGGGCGGAATGAAGTCCAGTTCGAAGCCCCACCATCGAATCGATGTGATGGCTCCCGACACACCTCGAAAGCGATCGGCTCGAATGATGCCTGCGCCGACTTCCGACACGCCGGCGGAGAATCCTTCACCAATCGTGGGCGGCTGGGAAAACAGTGAATTTGTCGGGCAAAGCGAGGGCCCGCCGCGAGGATGAGCGCTGAGGCCCGCGCCGGTAAATGAATCGCCCGGCGAAAGCGCCGTAGAGGGATGCGCGATAAGGTTTGGTAGCGTGGCCCGATGGCTGTGATCGATCGACGCTTCATCTGCAGCAGCGCGTGAAGGCCCGGTGAATGAAATGAGCACCAGGACGCTAGACAACAGGAACACGGCGCGAATCGAAAAGCGCGGACAGGTGGGCGAATTCGATTTGATCATGGAGACCTCCCTGTTCGAATATCTTAACGCGAAGTGACCGCGTGATTCAATCACACGACGGACTCCGGACCTGCGAATAGGCGTATGAAACGCAGCAGTGAGGCCGATTCGAAATGACGGAGAGTGCAGCGCGCGCAGCACGATCGCGCCGGGATTGCAGTCCCGTGCGAAAAATCAATCGAATCCCAGATTTCCCGTGCGAATGAACTTCTTTGGTTGCAACGGCGCTTGGCCGTTCTGTATACTGGAACGAAGTGTGCGGCGGCATCATTCCCATTCGTGCGGAAAAAAGCCGAAAAAACTGATCCGGAAAGGAGCCTGATCGTGACAGCGACTCAACGACGCTTTCTCACCATCGGACTGATCACTCTCTCGTCCCTCGCACTGCACCAGCGCGAGGCGGCGGCCCAGTCGCTCGGGGCGTGTTGTACCGAACTGGGGTGCATCGATCTCTTTGAGGCCCAATGCAACAACCTCGGAGGCGGCTGGCTCGGCATGGGCACGTCGTGCGCACAGAGTGACTGCGACTTCGGCGCCTGCTGCCTTGTCTCGGGCTGCCAAGATCTCAATCGGGGAACCTGCCGGCTTCAGGGCGGAACATTCCTGAACAATGTTTCCTGCAGCACCAATCCCTGCACACCCGGAGGCCTGACTGGCGCGTGTTGTGCTTCGGCCACTCCCGGATCACCGTGTGGTCAACAAACCCAGGAAAACTGCGAGGCGGCCGGCCGCGTCTTCATCGGCCCGGGTATTCCCTGTACGCCGAATCCCTGCGGCGGCACGAACCCGACCGCGGCGTGCTGCGGCGCGACGGGATGCAGCGTTGAGACCCAGGCCAATTGCAACAGCATCGGCGGTCAATGGCTGCCGACGGTTTCGCAATGCGGCGACACCACCTGCGAAGTCGGCGCCTGCTGTACTTCCGCGGGCTGCCTTGATCTGCTCCAAAGTGAGTGCCAGTCGGCCGCCGGAACATGGCAATTCCCGGCGCTCTGCATCGACAACCCCTGCGCACCGCCCCCGGTCGGCGCGTGCTGCGCCTCCCAGTCTCCGACATCGCCCTGCACGCAGGACACGCAGGCGAATTGCGAGAGCCTCGGGCGCTTCTACATCGGTGACGGAATTTCGTGCGAACCCAATCCCTGCGGAACCACGAACCCTGTCGCCGCCTGCTGCGCCGAGGAAGGATGCTTCGAGCTCACACAGCCTGAGTGCCTCGGCGTCGGCGGCGAATGGCTGCCCGGCGCCCCGGCCTGCAACCCGGGCCTCTGCGAGATCGGCAAGTGCTGCCTGCCGGACAATTCCTGTGTGAACGTCTTCGAACTTCACTGTGATTCGCTTGGCGGCGTATTTGAATCCGGCGCGGTCTGCCCGGCTTCGCAGCTGTGTGAGCCGCCGGCGGTGGGCGCATGCTGCGTCGACATCGGTCCCGGCGCGGGGTGCGTCCAGGCGACACAGGCCGACTGCGAGGCCGGCGGGCGAATCTTCATCGGCGCCGGCGTGTCTTGTACGCCTTCGCCCTGCCTGGGTTGCCAGACTTGCCCCGGCGATGCCAACAACGACGGCGTGCTCGATGGACGCGACGTCGAGGCATTCCTGAACTGCCTGGTCGCCGCGAATAACGGCGCGCCGCCCGTCGGCTGCGAGTGCGCCGACATGAATTCCGACAACCTGCTCACGCTCGACGACGTCGATCCGTTCGTTGCTCAGTTGATTCAGAATGGCGGCCCCTGCGGCGGCTAGTTCGCGGAGCTTTGTCAAGACGATTTGAGAACCTGATTCCGATCGAAGCCCGGGAGACACGTCTCCCGGGCTTCTTTTTATCCCCGCGCCGCAGCCTATACTGTGCGATCAATCAGTAATCCCCTTCGGAGACTCATCGCGTGATTCGCAACCTTCCACCCACACTCGTTCTATTGACGCTTGCGACAAGCCCATTTGTCGCCGGCTGCGCGGCCGTCGCGCGATCCAGCGACGCCATCGATACGACCTTTCTTCGCGATCTCACCGAAACGCGCGGATTCACCAACGGCCGGCCGACGGGCATCCAGCTCACACCCGATGGCGACGCGGTGCTCTACCTTCAGAGCGGTCCGCGCGATGTGGTGCGCGATCTCTTTGAAATGAACGTCGCCACGGGCGAAACAAAGTGCCTCATTCGCGCCGCGGACCTGCTCGACGGCGGAAGTGAGGAACTCACCGCCGAAGAGCGCGCCCGCCGCGAACGCATGCGCGAGAGCGGCGCCGGGTTTACCGGCTTCCAGCTTTCGGAGGACGGCCGGCGTGTACTGACGAGCCTCTCCGGCCGGCTCTATGTCATCGATCGCGCCGACGGAAAGATCGCCACGCTGCCCGATTCCGAAGACGGCCCGGCGATCGATCCGAAGTTCTCGCCGGACGGCCGATTCGTCTCGTGCATCCGAGGCTACGACATTCATCTGATCGATCTCGCGGCCAACACAGACCGCGCCCTGACGTCCGGCGGGGTGTCGGATCTCTCGCACGGCATGGCTGAATTCGTCGCCCAGGAGGAGATGGATCGCCGAACGGGCTACTGGTGGAGCGGAGACAGCGCGTGGATCGCCTATGAGGAGGCCGAGCAGGCCGACGTGCCGATGCGATATGTCGCGGACCCGCTGCATCCGGACCGCGAGCCGCAGGGATGGCGGTATCCGCACGCGGGCGCGGAGAATGCGACCGTTCGCCTCGGTGTCATACCGGTGACAGGCGGCGAGACGCGGTGGATCGAATGGGACGCGGAGCGGTATCCGTACCTCGCGGCGGTGCACTGGGGAAAGGACGCGCCGCTGACAATCTATGTGCAGACCCGCAATCAGCAGGAGTCCGTCCTCTATCAAGTCGACCCCATTAAGGCGACGCTCACGCCGCTTCTCAGGGAAAATGACCCGGCATGGATCAATCTCGACCCCGACATGCCGAGATGGATCGATGAAGGCCGGCAATTTCTCTGGACCACTGAACGGACGGGACAGACTCAACTCGAACTTCGCGAAGCGGATGGCCGCATCGCAAAAACCATCGACTTCGGCGGGCATCGCTTCGATGATGTGATCGCCGTCGACAAGTCCCGGCGCACCGTGATCGCCAGCGGCGGCGCGTCGCCGGTTGAATCGCACCTCTATCGCGTCTCGCTGGATGACGGCGCCGTGACGCAACTGACCGAGGGTCTCGGCGAGCACGCCGGAATCTTCTCGCGAAGCGGCGACGCCTGGGTGCATGTCGCCTCGACGCCTGACGGGCTGACGACCCAGACGCTCCGCGACCGCGACGGATCAATCCTTCGCGCAATGCCGACGGCCGCGGAATCGCCGCCGTTCCAGCCCCATGTCGAGTGGACAACGGTGGAAATTGAGAATCGCATTCACCACGCGGCGCTGATTCGTCCGCGCAAGTTCCAACGCGGCCGGCAATACCCGGTCATCGCGAGCGTCTATGGCGGGCCGGGGTCGAATATGGTTCATTCGTCGGGAAAATCCTACTTTCGAGAGCAGTGGCTTGCTGATCTCGGGTTCATCGTGGTTGCGGCGGACGGCCGGGGAACAGAGCGGCGTGGACGTGAATGGGAGCGATGCGTCTACCTGAACGTGATCGACATCCCACTGAATGATCAGGCCGAGATCATTCAAGCGCTCGGCAAGCGCTATGCAGAGCTCGATCTCTCGCGTGTGGGAGTCTACGGCTGGTCGTTCGGGGGATACTTTTCATCGATGGCCGTCTTGAAGCGGCCGGACGTGTTCCATGCGGCCGTCGCGGGCGCGCCGGTGACGGACTGGGTGGATTACGACACGCACTACACCGAGCGTTACATGGCGACGCCGGAGTCCAACGCCGAGGGCTACCGAATCTGCAATGCGGCGACGTATGCCGAGAACCTGACACGTCCGCTGATGCTCATTCACGGCACCACGGATGACAATGTCTATTTCCAGCACACCATGAAGCTGCACGACGCGCTGTTCAAGGCCGGCCGGCCGCATGATCTGCTCGTGCTCAACGGCTTCACCCACATGGTGCCGGATCCGAACGTTTCAACGCGGCTGTACGAACGGATCGGCCGGTTCTTTATTGAGCACGTGGCAAACAGGCAGTGACCTTCGTCAGGGTTCAACCGAGGCCACAAGAGCGGCGAAGCGCCGTCAACCTCGAATCGCCCACTTCATGATTTCACCGATCTTGGGCGGCTTGCCCTGCATGAGCAGGCCGACGCGGAAAATCCGCCCCGCGGCCCAGACGCACATCAGCGTGACGGCGATGCAGCCCAGCATGGCGACCGGCGCCTGCCAGAGCGGAACCGGCGCATCCATCGCCTTTCGCATCGTCATCACCATCGGCGCGCAGAATGGAAACAGCGAAAAGAAGGTCGCGATCGATCCCGCGGGGTCCTTGATGATCGGCACGAGAAGAAGCATCGGCAGAATCATCGGGAACATGGCGGGCATGATCAGGCTCTGGGCCTCCTTGATGTCGTTGCAGCACGCGCCGGCCGCGAGAAAAATCGCACCGTACATGAAGATGCCCATCACGAGAAAGCTCACCGCCCACGCCACGAGCCCGTAGTCGATCGAGTCGGTCACGCCGTAACGTTGGGCGACGACGAATCCGCCCGCAGCGTAGATGCCCAGCAGCGTGAGCGCGATCATCGTTTGCCCGAGCAGCTTGCCGAGCATCAACTCAAACGGCTTCACCGAGCCGAGCAGAAGCTCCGAGATGCGCTGCATCTTCTCCTCGAGTACGCCGTTCAGCAGCGGCTGCACTGCCAGCATGAGCAGCATGAACATCATCATGAGCACGCCGAAGGGCACCATGAAACTCGCGAAGGGATTGGCCTCCTCGGCGTCCTTCACCTCGCCCGACTCGGTTCGTGCGAGCAGGCCGAATCGATCGACCTCGACCGGCGCGAGGGCGCGCATGACGACGCCGCGGTCCAGCCCCGACTTTGCAAATCGCTGAGCCTTGACCTGTTCCCCCAGCGTCAGCCAGAGCCAGGAGGGCAATTCCCGATAAGTGCTCTGATTCGAGTAATACCTGGCCGCCGCGGGCTTTTCGTCGGGTGCGGATTCGAACACGCCCTTGGGAATCTAGACGAAGGCAAAGAACTCATCGGACCGAACGCGCTCCGACAGATCGAGCAGTTGTGCCCGGCGGTCTTCCGTCGGCGGAATCTCGAAAAACTCGAAGGTCGCTTCCTTCTGCAATCCCGTCTCTGGATCGAAGATGTCGTTCTTGTTGCGATCCTCCGCCGCCTGCTGAAGCCCCGCAAACAGCGAATTCGTCTCATCGATGACGGCCACCCGCTTGACGCTTCGATCGCCCCGCTTCTCGATGAACTTCTGCATCGCGACGCCGCCGAACATGAAGATCGGCATGACCACAAGACCGATGACAAAGGCCTTGCTCTTCACGTTGACCTTGTATTCACGCATCGCGACCGCCAGAATCTTATTCACGGCTCACCCCCTGTGCCGCCCCGATTGCGGTCGATTGAATGGACCCGTCGGACACTTCCTCCGCCGCCTCGGGGCCGGCGATTCGCACGAAGATATCGTGCAGCGTCGGCGAGGCGATCTCGAAATGCTGCACCCTCGATCGCTGCACCAGCGCTTCAAGCACGCTCTGCGGATCACTGCCCTGGTTAAGCCGCAGTTCTTGAAGCTGGCCGAAGTCGGTGACGCGATCAACGCCGGGCAATTCCTCGAACTTCATGCCGTTGCCTTCGACGCGAACGCGCAGCGTGTCGCGGCCGTACTTTTCCTTGATCGAGGCGAGCGTGCCGTCGAGCACTTTGCGGCCTTTGTAGATCATGAAAATGAAGTCGCACATTTTCTCGGCGACCTCCATGTCGTGCGTGGAGAAGATGATCGTCGCCCCCCGCCGCTTCTGCTCCAGAATTGCATCGCGAACGACATCCATGTTCACCGGATCAAGGCCGGAGAACGGTTCGTCGAGAATCAAAAGGTCGGGCTCGTGAAGCACCGTCGAGAGGAATTGAATCTTCTGGGACATGCCCTTCGAGAGCGCCTCGACCGGCTTCGAGCCGACGCCGGGCAGCTTGAGCCGGGTGAGCCAGTCGTCGATCGCGGCGTTGTTCACTTTCGTGCTCTTGAGTTCGGCGTAGAACCGCAGCAGGTCGTAGACCTTCATCTTTCGGTACAGCCCGCGCTCCTCAGGGAGATAGCCGACGCGATCCGATGCACCCGTGCCGCTCGTGGCATCCTTCCCAAGTACCTGGATACGGCCGCTGTCCGGATGCAGGATTCGCATGATCATGCGCAGCGTGGTGGACTTTCCGGAGCCGTTGGGGCCGATGAATCCATAGACGGTTCCGCCGGGAACCTTGAGCGAGAGTTCGTCAACCGCCCGCGTTTTCCCGAAGGTCTTGGTGACCTGTTCAATGACAACCGCGTCCATCAGGCTCCTTTCGATGCTGCATGCGGGATGTTCCGGCTTCAGCCGATCCGACGTGAGTCATCGGCCGCGAAAGTCCCCGCCGCGACGCGCCGCAAAACCGCATCGTCGCCGGCTCACGGGACCTGACGCAACCCCGATGTCCTCATTCAATTCGATTTCAGGGTGCGACGCAAACTCGACCAAGACAGGGCAGCCGTCGGCGGAAACCAGGCACTCACTACGACCCTTCGTCATGCACCATCCCTCAACCCGGAAGAACGCTGGCCGCTTCCCTCTGGTACTGACCGGACAGGGATTAACGATACGCGTTTGAAAACTTCACGCCGGAATTGAACTTCCGGGCAGAAGTGAAATATACGCCGATCGCAACAGAATGAACCCGTTCCACCCGAAATGCCTGACGGCTGGAAGGCAGATGCAGCCGGGCAAGGGATCGTGTATTCTTAAGGGTTGAGCGCCCGTAGCTCAGCTGGATAGAGCAACGGTTTCCTAATCGACGAAGATAGGCGTTTTTCAGCGACAAACAGCGTTTTTCGACCCGTTAAGGCCGATTGAACCCGCACGAAATCGCGGCAAACCGCCCTTGCGGTTGTCGCGACAACTTTCTTCATTCGTGTGCCTTTTTTTCAAAGAAAACCGACTTTGAAGTCTGTCACCTAACCACATCAAGACCAACGGTAGTACATCACCGTTCATCTTGACGAGTCGAGACAATCCGATGATTATCATTCGTCCAACGTGCCGTTTTCATGGCACTCATTACGGCGCGCCCTACAGATACCACTCAACAACAACCGATCGGGAACGAAGGAATAGCGACCACCAGATCGCTGGAAAACACTAGTTTTTAAGGACAATTCTCACTTTCAACACACGTCACCCCAGACGGATTCAGTGAACTCAACCCCTCCGGTTGTCGCGACAACCCGCTAATCCAATGAAGCCGCCGGGCCCCACGATTGACAACGCGGGCCGCAGTTCGCTATCGGCCCTCACCGCCCGACTCCGAATGAAACGATTCGCATTCTTGCCTTGAAAGAGCGGAGGTTCGATTAACCGAAAAACTCTCGGTACCCAAGCCGACGTCCCCCTTACTCCTTCGGCGGATAGCAGACCTCGCCCCAGTCCTGGGTAACGCCGTATTCGATCATGGTTTCGAGACAGGCCGGGAGGAAGCTGGACAAGACCGTGACGCAGTTTCGAAGCGACTTGCGGTTGAGTGTGCTGCCCTTGGTGCTCGCACCGTGGAAGACCTGGTTTCGCATCAGGTAGAGCCGCGACAGGAGCATCCTCCAGAGCGGAAGTTGATTCGGCTTCGTCAGCATCAGGATCGCGTTCTTCACTTCCATACCGAGATCTGCCTTTGCCGTCTTCGACCCGGCCCAGAAGCCCTCGAACAGGAACTTGTTATCAATCAGGCTCAGCGCTGACTTCTGATTCTTCGCGACGACGGCACGAAGCCGGCCCGAGGAATCGAGCGGATAGATGCGGCTGATAAACGCCGCCAGCGCTTCGCGATCACCCCAGGGCCGACCGTCGCGATCGAGCTGGCCGTAGAGCGCGTTGATGCCGATCCAGAGCGCGAGGAATCGGCCCTCCAGATCGTCGGTCAGGAGAATCTCGGCACGTTCGAGCCAGGAGATGCCGCGCCATACCCGAATGGCAAAGTCCTGATGTTGATCCCGCGTCTCGCGAGGAATTTCGCGAAAGCGAACCCGGAGTTCATCGCTGGCAGGCATGCGTGCGTGGCCCTTTTTGAGAGCTGAAACGGAAATCACCCGAGGCGGTGATCATGCACGAAGCCGCCGAAGAATGAAAGCGTCGGCGGAAAGCTGCTTCCGATCGGAGGCCGATTTCAAATCCTGCTTGACCGGAGGCTTATGGACGGGCTATTCTGAACACGTCCCCCTCAGAGATTCCTTTCCTTTCTCTACTCTCCGGCCCGAGAGAGGGGGACACCTTTTTCTCCTTCAGTACAGCGATGCCTAAGCACTTCAAGGCGGATCGAGGTTTCCCGCATGATCAGGCAGTCGCGGGAGTGCAAAACTGGACGGCCCGTATAAGTGCGAACGCCGTGGCCGATCGATCTCGATCCACGGCGTTCAATTCCCTTGGGAGGCGTCGAAGGAGTGCACGCCCCTCCTCTCTCCTGGTTAACTGAATAATCGTGCTCAGCCTTGGTTGACGATCTCGTTGACGATCAGCTGTAAGTCGCCCGCGTCAACCTCGCAATCGTTATTGAAATCGAGCAACGGGCGACCCTCGCAATCGACAGTCAGCCCGGGCCTCGTACACGGACAGACATCATCGACATCGAGCACACCGTCGTTATCGTCGTCGGGATCGCAGGCATCGCCGATGCCATCGCCATCACAGTCCGCCTGATCGGGATTCGCGATGAGCGGGCAGTTATCGCAGGCATCGCCGAAGCCATCAACGTCAGCATCGAGTTGATCCGGATCAGCAACACTTGGACAAACGTCGCAAACGTCACCGACATCGTCGCCATCAGCGTCGGCCTGCTCCGGATTCGGCGTCATATCGCAATTGTCTAGGACGTCAGGAATTCCGTCGGAGTCCGCATCCGGAAGTACGACCGCCGAGGAACAGAAGTCATAGAGATTCAGTCGGTTGTCTCCTGCCGGAAATCCGGCGCTGGTCCCATCTTGGTGTATGAACCGTACATGCCACGCTTGATCGCCTGGAAGCAACTTGCTTCCGAGGATCGTTCCTGACATGTTCGGTCCATCAAAGAGCGTCGCAGAGTTATTTGAGGCGTTGATGTAAATCGACCAATCTGACGGACCCTGATTTGGCTGACGGTACCGGGAGTACAGATTCCTCCAGCCGGGTCCGTCATATTCACCCTGGCCGTCGACGAACCAGAAGAGATCACAGATTACGCTTGCTGCCTCGCCGTCAGTTACTTGGATTCCGAAAGAGTCGACGTGATCCGCGCTGACGACCGCCTCCCATGTGAAGTTCACAAGGTGAGATACGCCGTTGTTATAGTCAAAGGAGGTGCGGGCCCACGCCTGTCCGCCGAAGGTATTGCTCGACGCGGTTCCCCACACTCGCATGCTAAGGTAACCGTCGGCAGCCGCGATCTCCTCATGCGACCAATTCCAATTTCCTGCACCACAGCCACCGATGCCAAATCTCTCCCCACCGATCACCCAGCGCGATGGATCGATTACTCCGTCCTCGAAATCATCACATGGGTCAATGCAGTCTGGTATCCCGTTCCCGTTTAGGTCGGTATCAGGAACACCGCATCCACATGATCCGGGATCCGTCTTGCCCGGGTCATCGGGACAGCTATCGCAAGGAATTCCGACCCCGTCACTGTCGGAGTCGGTTCCCAGCCACCACATGTCATCGATTGCATTCACTCCGGGCGGAAAAGAACTTCCTCCAACCAGTACGACGCCGCATCGCGCAGGGTCGAATGCCATTGCGTGGCGGTAGCGCGCACTTGGCCCGGATGCAGCACCCGTGCTCCACACCGAGCCGTTCCAAAGCCATGTGTCGTCTAGGTTCCCGTTGGTTGATGAATAGCCTCCGAAAACAACGGCCCGATTATTAGTGTGGTCGAACCCCATCGCATGCCCCTGGCGTGCGCCGGGAGTCGGCCCTTGAATTTCAGGTTGAGTCCACGAGTTTCCATCCCACAACCATGTATCGTTGAGATAGCCGAGGTCAAGACTCCATCCGCCGAACAACACCACACGCTCACGGGCAGAGTCATAGACCATCGCGTGTGTGTAACGAGCTGGTGGCCCGTTTTGGGCCGATTGCGACCAGTTCGTACCGCTGAATAGCCATGTCTCCCCGTCATAACCGGTATTCGCGGCGTATCCTCCGAATAGGACTGTCTGTTGATTGGAAACGTCGTAGGCCATCGCATGATCCCGCCGCGGTCTGGCGGTCGTCGCCGTTGCGACTTGTGACCATGCGGCGCCATTCCACTGCCAAGTATCGTCCAACAAGCCCGATTCATCGAGTCCCCCATAGAGAATCACTGCACCAACCGATCCATCGAATACCATTGCCGTTCGCCCGCGCGGACTCGGACCGCTGGTAGGAGCAAGCGTCCATGTGATGCCATCCCAAAGCCAGGTGTCGCCGAGAAAATCACCGCTACCGTTGTAACCGCCGAACAAGACGACTTGATCATTCTCGGGGTCGTAGACCATCGAATGGTCGTACCTCGCGTCAGGAAGCTGAGCCGCCGCGACCGAATTCCATGTGTCCTGTCCAGACACCGGAGAAGTGAGCCACCCACCGAGAGCCAGTGTAAGCACGACAATTGCCTCGAGTCCGATCCGTTTGCGGTACATCTTCATATCTCCTTTTGTTACTAATGATCGAAGCCCACACACATGCGACGTCCTCATGCGGGTGGTGCATCTGAAAAGGAGACTTTTTCGGCAAGGTTCGGATGTGGCGTGGATTCGCGGATTTTTCGGTCATCTTGTCAGCCTGCCTCAGACTGACCGCTCCGACCTCCAACCTCATTCTTGGGTGGCTTCCTCTCGTCACGATCGAATCAGAATACCCCATCGGATGGGATCAATTACTCGGCCGGAGTTTATTGAAAAACTGGCGGATTCCAATTCCCCTCCGTCACGGGTTACAATACGAGACATGTGAGGGATTCGATCTTGGCCGAAGAACCGACGCGACTCATTACACGTCTGCTCGCCGGCGCCGGGAGAGGTGATGAAGAGGCACGATGCCATCTCTTGGAGGCCGTATACAACGAATTGCGCCGGATGGCTCAGGCACAGATGGCACGAGAAGCTTCCGGTCGCACGCTCCAACCCACCGCCCTCGTTCATGAGGCATACTTGCGCCTCTTTTCGACCAACAACGGCCGTTTCGAGAACCGTCGCCATTTCTTCGCCGCAGCCGCTCAGGCCATGCACCGAATCTGCGTGGACGACGCACGTAGACGGAAGCGGTTAAAGCGAGGCGGTGGATTCTCGGCGAACAAGTCCAACGAGGAGATTCCAGTGTTTGATCACGATGGAGTGGAAATCCTGGCACTGGACGAAGCGCTCGCCACACTTTCGAAAGAACGTCCCGAATTGGTCGAGTTGGTCCGATTCCGCTTCTTTGTCGGGCTGAGCCTCGACGAGACCGCCGAGGTCATGAACGTATCCCGGAGAACGGTAGCCAACCGATGGCGACTGGCACGGGCGTGGCTGTTCGGCGCACTCGGTGGAACGACAACTGATGCGAGTTCGGCGGAGTTGGACGATGGCGACGGATCGCTGGGACCAGATTGAGGCTCTGTTTGAACGAGCCGTTGAACTCTCTCCGGAAGAGCGTCCGGAATTCCTCGAGAAAAAATGCGGCCGGGATCGAGAACTGAAGAATGAGCTTGAATGCCTCCTGGCGAACGACCATCGCGCCGGGACTCACTTCCTTGAACCGCGGCATGCCGATAGGCGACTTGAGCACAATCACCTCGATTTTGACCCGCTCCTGAACCAGAGAATCGGATCCTACCAGACAAAGAGCGTTATCGCGCATGGCGGAATGGGAACCGTCTATCTGGCTGATCAGGACAACCCGCGCCGAGAAGTGGCATTGAAAGTGATGCACTCGGCGCCCTGGTCGGCAGCCGCGCGAAAGCGCTTTGAGTACGAGTCGCAGGTGTTGGCACGCCTTCAACATCCCAATATCACCCAAGTCTTCCAGGCCGGGATACACCTAACAGAGAGCGGTGCAGCCGTCCCCTTCTTTGCGATGGAATACCTGTTCGAAGCTAAGACGATCACGCAACATGTCCGGGAGTCTCACTTCGATATCCGTCGGAGCTTGGAGTTGTTCCTTGAGGTGTGCGACGCCGTGACGCATGGTCATCAAATCGGAGTCATTCATCGGGATCTCAAACCTGACAATATTCTGGTTACGGCCGAAGGTCGGGTGAAGGTCATAGATTTTGGAGTGGCCCGCGCCGTCGACTCGGACATCGCACAGACGACGACGCACACCGATGCGGGACAGATCATTGGGACATTGCAATACATGAGCCCGGAACAATGCGTTGCGGACGCCGACGGGATCGACACAAGAACAGATGTATACTCGCTCGGCGTCGTCTTGTTTGAACTCCTGACCGGACAAACACCCTACGACGTTTCGCGAATGACCATCCACGCTGCGGCGCGCGTCATCTGTGAACAGGCTCCAGCCAGTCCTAGCAGTCTCGAACGCCGTTGTCGAGGCGATTTGGAGACCATTGTCTTGAAAGCACTCGAGAAGAGCCGGGCCAAACGCTACACCGGCGTGGAGGCACTGTCCGCTGATATCCGCCGCTACCTGAACCGCGAACCCATTTCGGCGCATCCCCCCAACGCGTGGACAAAGGCCATGGGCTGGGCCTCGCGTCACCCGGCACCTGCAACCGCAGTGTTCAGCGCGATCATCGGCCTTTCAGTTCTCGCCGCAACCGTTGCATCCGTTTGGTACCTGGACCGCACGCCATACGATCTCGCCCGCTATCGCCGAGGGAAGATGATCGAATCCGATCGGCTTGGGCCGGCTGACGAACTTCGACTCCGCGCGCGAAACGGGAACCCGCTTCGGATCTGGCGAAAACCGTCGGAGCGAATTACCGACGGGATCCTGGTTCAGAAACCGGAATCTATGGGCGGCGGCCAACTTGCAATCGTCGGTTTCGATGCAGGGCACAAGGGTAGACTCGCAGGAAGTCTGTGCGCATTTGACGTAGACGGCGATTTTGTACAACCGCTTTGGCAGCAACGGATCGAAAATTCTGACCTGCCGGATGATGAACGAGCGAAAGGGCCGTCGCGCGGAGACTTCGGCGTTTTTCTCATCTACGACGCCGACGTCTTTCCGGATGAACAATCACCCGGTCCTGAGCTTGTTGTCGTCTTTTTCCATTCATATTCCCGTCGCGCGATTCGAATCATCGACCTGTCGGGAAGACTGCTCTATCAGGTCTGGCACGACGGTGACCTGACCGATGTTCGGTGGCTGCCAAGTTCCAAGAAACTCATCTGCCTCGGAGCGGACGAAGGTGCAAAAGCACTGGCCAACGAATCGAATAGCGCCGCGACCCTTTTTCCAACTGCCTTCGCAATCTGTCCTGAATTCATGTTCATTTCATCAGAGTATCTTTCGCAAACGGGAACAGATGCTCGATTACGATTTGTCTGGAATCGATACTTCTCACCTCCTCACAGTTCCCAGTCTGCTTATCATCGACGGATATCCGGCGTTCGCACTGATCAGGCAACTGGAGTCGCGCGGATCGGAATATCAATCGAGATTTACATGGCAGGCAAGCTCGACCTCGACAAGGACGATGATTACCTTGCCGCCTTTGGTGTGGTCATCGACGAACATGGAAACCTGATTCAGGGCACTCAAGAGCCGGGAGATTTTTACCTCAAAAGCAGGGCAAAACACAACCTACCAGACCCGAGTGAATTCCAACTCACAAACGAGCCCCCCACCGAAGTTTGGTCACCTGAATCGTCTCAACGGCTCTAACCAGCGACTGGCGTCGCTTCTGACTCGATCGTACAAATCGATTCGCATCAAAGGCGGCATCAGCCGCCACTCGCACCCGAGCCCACATCACAAATCAAAAAAAGCGAACGCCGTGGCCGATCGATCTCGATCCACGGCGTTCAATTCCCTTGGGAGGC
>CALLKH010000358.1 GCA_938008425.1 uncultured Planctomycetaceae bacterium
CGCGAGTTTCGGGGCCGATCTCACCTGGTTTACGGATCAGTGGGTGATGAGCTTCGGCAGCCCCCGATATGAATTCAATTACGGCTCGTCGATCATCAACGGGCAGAATTACCTCAAGCTCCTCCTGCGGCAGACGCAGGATCAGCAGGGTTACGGCCTGTTCAAAATGCCGGTCGAACTGCGGGTGACGACGAACGCCGGCGTTGAGACGCATCGAATCTGGAATGACGCGTTCAGCGAGCATTTCGTGATTCCAGTCGGTGCGCCCGTCGCGATGGTTGAGATCGATCGCGACGGCGGCACGAGCAATCGCAACTGGATCCTCTGGCAGTCGGTTACGCTGGTCGGAGTAGCCCTGCTCTCTCCGCCGAAGATCGTCGCGGCGGACATCTCGCCATTCGGCAGCGCGCCGGGCGAGTCGCGGGTGACGCTGACATTCAGCGAGAACATCGGTTCATTCAGTGCATCCAATCTGTCGCTGTCCGGCGCCGTGACAGGCGTGCATTCGCCGACGACCGCCACGTATTCCTCCGAGAGCCAGCAGGCCACGATCGTCTTCAACAGCCTGCCCAACGACGAGTTCACGTTGACCATCCTGGCGGCCGGCGTGCTGGCGAACGGCCAGGCGCTCGACGGCGAAATCGACGATTCAACGTGGTACGACCCGATTCTGCTGCCTTCGGGCGACGGTTTGCCGGGCGGGGACGCGGCGTTCAGCTTCGCGCTACTGGCGGGCGACGCCAACTGTGACGGCGTCGTGGCGCTTTCGGATATCGCGCCGTTCGTCGATGTGGCGGTGGGCGTTGATTCGGATTTGTGTCACGTTCGACGGGCCGACATGAACAACGATGCCGCCGTTGACGGGCGGGATCTGGCATTGTTTGTCGAAGCGCTGATGAACTAGAACTGACCGCGTTCAGGCCGCCGGGGGATCGATTGCACCGATTGCATTCAAGTGCGTCGTCACCAGCCTGATCTCGTCGTAGCTCGCGCTGCCGTTCATGGCCTCAAAGATCGGCTTGAGTCGCATGCCGCCGAGCGTGCCGGCGGCGGCGGCAATTCGGGTGTACATCGCGTCGCTCACCCACGGTTCAATCGAGGCGGGCTTCTCTTCCTCGATGTAGTTCATCAGGTAGGTGAACACCGTGCTTCGCGCACGGCCGGCGGCTTCCGCGACCTGATCGACCGTCGCCCCATTGGCGAACATGGCGCGGGCCCGCAGGGCGGCCTCGGTGGGGCGCTTGGACGGCCGATTCATGGGCGCGACCGGCGCCGCATCAAGATTCTCCGAAAGATTCTTCGCCGCGCAGTATCGATCAATCTTCGCGATGAACTGTTCGCCGAATTCGTCCGCCTTGGCGGCGCCGACGCCGTGCATGAGCTGGAACGCCTTGGCAGTGCGCGGTCGACGGCGGGCCATGTCGCGCAGGCTGGCGTCGCCGAAAATGACAAAGGGCGGTACGCCGCGATCGTCCGCCAGCTCCTTGCGCAACGCCCGCAGCTCATCAAACAACCCGCGATCCACGCCGATCCACGACACCTCGCGCGACCGACTCTCGCGATCATCGATGCCCGCCGGGCTGCGCGGCAGACTCACCTTTCGCGTGCCGCGCATGACCTCCCATGATGCCGAATTGAGATTCAGCGTTCCGAAGCCGTCGGTCGTGCGATTCATGATGCCCAGATCGGCAAGCTGGCCGATGATGGCGACGAGTTCCTTCCTGGGCATGTCCCGCATCAGGCCGCAGGTCGACAACTTCAGATGATTCTACTTCTGGATAATCTCGGTATCGCCGCCCTTGAGCACATCCGCGATGTGCTTCGGGCCGAATTTCTGCTCCGTTCGGGCGACGCACGAGAGGATTTTCTGTGCCTCGACGGTGACATCCACCATGTCACCCGTTTCGTTCAGGCAGAAATCACAGGCGTTGCAGTTCGATCCCTCGTAGGCCTGGCCGAAGTATTCGACCAGCCGTCGATGCCGGCAGTCGAACGGCTGACAGTAGGCCTGAAGCTGGTTGAGCAGTTCGAGCTGCGCCTGGATGTTGCCCTTCGACTCGCCTGAATCGCCACCGGAGAGAATTCGCGACCATTTGACGACATCGCCGGGCGAATAGAGCATGACGCATTCGGCATCGAGCCCGTCACGGCCGGCGCGGCCGGTTTCCTGCTGGTAATGTTCGATCGACTTCGGCATGGCCGCATGGATGACACATCGCACGTTGCTTCGATCGATGCCCATGCCGAAAGCAACGGTCGCGACGACGACGTTGATCTCTTCCCGCGAGAACTTCTCCTGGGCCCGGCGCCGCGCATCAGGCGACATACCGGCATGGTAGAACACCGCCTTGATGCCCTTCGAATTGATGTGAGACGCCATCTCCTCGGTATCGCGGCGGGAGATGCAATAGACGATGACAGCCTCGTCGGGATGGCGCTGAATGACTTCGACGGTCTGATCGTACACGTCGGTGCGCGGAATGATGCGATATGTCAGGTTCGGCCGGTCGAAATCGCCGACCAGAACCGTCGGATTCACGAGGTGGAGCTGCTGGACAATATCCTCGCGGACGCGCTCGGTGGCCGTCGCGGTGTAGGCGTGAAAGCTCGCGGTTGGGAATCGCCGCTTGAGTTCGGCCAGGCGTCGATACTCCGGCCGGAAGTCATGCCCCCAGTGGCTGATGCAGTGTGCCTCGTCGATCGCGAATGAACGGACATTCAACCTGGAGAGCGAATCCAGGAAGGACTCGATCATCAACCGCTCAGGCGCGACGAAGAGCAGATGAACATCCCCGTTCAACGCATCGTCGAACGCCCGACGCCGGTCGTCGATCGACATGCCGCTGTTCATGGCGACGGCGCGGTAGCCGCAGGCGCGGAGGCCGTCGATCTGATCCTTCATCAACGAGATGAGCGGAGAGACGACGACATCCATCCGCCCGGCGATGACGGGGGGAACCTGGTAGCAGAGCGATTTGCCGCCCCCGGTGGGCATGACGACGAGTGAATCGCGGTGGTCGATGCCGGCCTGGATGGCCTCGGCCTGAAGCGGTCGGAGGGAGTCGAATCCCCAGAACCGCTTGACGACCGACAGAATCTCGCTCATCGAGGTTGAGGGATCCTTCTGCGAAGCAATGTTTGAAGGTGCGGCGGCCGACATGGCGCGATACTGTACAAAAACCTAACGAGCGCGGCAAGGGAAATCTATTGAAAAATGATCGTTGAATCGGGCAGGTCGTTGTCCACGGGATCGACCGGTTCGCCCGGGCAAGGAGGATCAGTGATTTCCCTAATGCTGAGGAATCTTAAAACCTTCGCAGCCCCTTCCCGGTCGAGAATCGCGGTGGTGAACCGTGGGATTCGATTCTGATTCAGGGATGATGGGGGTCCTGAAAAGTCAATCACAACCGACTTACCAGTGGGCGCTAGGATACGATATACTTCCCGGCTCGCCCCGGTTCGCGGAATCCATGACGGAGACGCGATCAGCGCCGGCGCGGATCAGGATTAAACAGGAACCCATCCAACATGGACGTGACCATCCCCCGGGGCGTCGATCAGCTCGATCGCCGCCAAGCTCTCGGTAAAGATCCAGCCCCTTTGAAATTCGGCCCCAAGGACGGCTTCTATCAGGCGCTCAAGCAATCGGTTGATGAGTATTTCAATCAGACTGGGCTTCCCCGGCGGGACTGCCCGGGAATGTACCTGAAGACCGTCGTGGTGTTCGCCTGGTTCATCGCCTCATACTGCCTGCTCGTCTTCGGAGCGCCGGTCTGGTGGCTGGCCGTTCCGCTCACCATTTCGCTGGGGTTGTCGGTGGCGGCCATCGGCTTCAACGTTCAGCATGACGGAAACCACGGCGGCTACTCCAACCGCCCCTGGGTCAACAAGCTCATGGCGATGTCGCTCGACCTGATGGGCGGCAGTTCGTACGTCTGGGCGCGAAAGCACAACGCCATCCATCACAGTTTCACCAATGTCGCGGGTCATGACGACGACATCAACGTCGGTCTGCTCGGTCGGCTCGCACCGGAACAGCGCCGGCTGCCCGTTCATCGCATTCAGCACTGGTACCTCTGGATCCTCTACGGATTTCTGCCGGTGAAGTGGCAGTTCTTCGACGACTACCGTGATGTTGTCGTCGGCCGCATGGGCGGACACGTCTTTCCCCGGCCCAAGGGGATGGACCTTGTGGTGTTCATCGGCGGCAAGCTTGCGTTCATGACCATGGCGCTGGTGATCCCTTTGATGCTGCATCCGGCCTGGGTCGTCTTCACGTTCTACGCGATCTGTACGCTCGCCCAGGGCGTCACGCTCAGCGTGGTGTTTCAGATGGCGCACTGCGTGGAAGAGGCGGAGTTTCCCACGCCGCTGCCGCCGACCCACGACCGCATGGAGTCGTCATGGGCGGCGCACCAGGTCGAAACCACGGTTAACTTCGCGCGTCGCAACAAGCTCCTCTCGTGGTATGTCGGCGGGCTGAATTACCAGATCGAACACCACCTCTTCCCGCAGATCTGTCATCTGCATTACGCCGCGCTTTCTGAGCGTGTGGAAAAGGTGTGCCGTGAGTTCGGCCTTCGATACATGGCCCATCCGACATTCCGCGCCGGGATCGCCTCGCACTATCGCTGGCTTCGCCGAATGGGAATGCCGGTGACGGCGTAGAAGGCGTTCCCATCGCTTGCAGCGGCGGTATGCGTTGCTTCACCGAGCCGCATTTCCTGTAGGGTCGGCAACGTCACGGCCACGGAATCGCCACGCGCTTCAGTCGGTCACCGAGCCATTCCGGCATCATCCTTTCGTCATCATGCAATCGCAGTTATTCTAATACGGCCAGGCGCCGGGGCGGCGAATGAAACAAGGTGGCCGCAATCAGCGCTCAATTTGGATCCGATCAGCGCCGCACGACGCGCCGGCGAGGGGCCGCCGTCGTCGGACGCTCGACTCGTTTTCGCACACATCAGGAGCAAACTCATGAATACGCCACGCGGGATTAAAGCGTCAGTCTCGGCACTCACGATCATGGTCGCACTCGCGCTCACCACGAACCCGATCTCGGCGGGCGAATCGGTTTCGCTCAAGCCCAAGGCCGGGCCGCCGGCAAACTGGTACGCCCAGTTTGAAACGAACGTCCACCAGAAGATGGCCGGGCCGGACGGCAACCCGATGGAGGTCAAGATCAAGGGCATTCACGGCCTGATCGAGACCATCACCCCGAAGGATGGGGCCTTCGAAGTCGCGGGCACCGTCGATCGTCTCTACGGCTACATGTCGTTCGGGCCGACCATCACGATGTTCTTCGATTCCGACGCGCCCGATGCCGAAGAGGCGTCGCCCGATTACAAGGCGGCGTTCACCCCCGTCATGGACATGCTCGTCAAGATCAGGATCGACAAGAACGGTCTGGCGACGCAGGTCGACGGCGGCGAGGCGATCCGCAAGAAGCTGGCCGACGTCGGTCCGCAGAATTTCATCGCCACGGTCCTGACTGATGCCGACTTCTCCGATGACCAGATGAAATCCATGTTCGGCGAACTGCCCTTCGTGCTCTACCCGAACCGCGACGTGAAGGTGGGGGACACGTGGAAGACGACGCGCAAAGACGTTTATCCCTCGGTCGGCCGCACCGATGTCGTGTACGAGTGCAAGCTTGATCGCGTCGAGAAGAAGGACGGCCGCGAGATGGCGGTGGTCACCTTCACCGGCACGATCACGAAGGATGCCGATGAGAAGCCGAAGGAGGGCAAGCGCCTCGGCAAGATCGACGGCACCCACAGCGGCACCGGCTGGTTCGACACCGATCGCGGGCTGTTCGTCCGGATGGAGATCACCTCGAAGGAGAAGATCGAAGTCGCACCCTGGGGGAGTCGCGATCCCGAAGCGCCGCTGACGAAGATCGAAAGCGAGACCGATCGGCTCTACACGATCATCAACGCCGGAGATCGCCTCAAGGAAAAGGGCGAATTCACTCGGCGCCTCGCCGAAGCGGAGAAGAAGCGCGCCGCCGAGGAAGCCGCGGCGATGGCCGGCCCGGTCGATCCGCCGACGGCGCCGAACGATCCCGCCCCGTGGCTCCAGTGGGGCGGCGCCGATCGCAACTTCACCAGCCCCGCGACGGGCCTCGCCAACCGCTGGCCGAAAGACGGGCCCCCGAAGCTCTGGGAGCGCCCGCTCGGCGACGGCTACTCGACCATCCTCTGCGAGGGCGACACGCTCTACACGCAGTATTCCGTTCGCGACAAGGCGGATGAATTCAAGGGCGAAGAGTTCATCATCGCGCTCGATGCGACAACGGGCAAGACGAAGTGGGAGCACAAGTACGACGCGCCGTGGCCGAAGAACAAGGACCTCCAGATGGAATTCGGCGCGGGCCCGCACAGCACGCCGATCATCGTGGGCGACCGGCTCTTCGCCGTCGGCACCACCGCGACGCTGTTCTGTCTCAACAAGGCTGACGGCAAACTGATCTGGTCGCACGACCTGCTCGGGAAGTACGACGCGGCGCTGAACAATCGCGGCTACGGCGCGAGCCCGCTCGCCCACGACGGCAAGATCCTGCTCACGGTCAGCAAGGACAATGAAAACGCCGTCATGGCGTTCAACCAGTCCGACGGCAAGGTGGCGTGGCACGCCGGCGACTTCAGCCCCGGCTTCGCCTCGCTCATCCTGATCAAGCCCGAGGGAACGGAACAGCTCGTCGCCTTCAGCGGCAATGCCGTGCTCGGCCTCGACCCCTCAAACGGCAAGACGCTCTGGTCGGTCGATCATCCGACGCAGTGGGGGGCCAACATCTCGACACCCGTCTGGTGCGCGGCCGACAACCACCTGTTCATCTCGTCGGCCTACGGCATGGGCTCTCGCGGCGTGAAGCTGGAGAAGGCCGGCAGCCAGATCACCGCCCGCGAGGCGTGGTTCAACCCCAAGATGAAGATTCAGCACGGCGACGCGGTTCGGGTCGGCGACTGGGTCTATGGCAGCAGCGGCGACTTCGGCCCGGCGTTTCTGGCCTGCGTCAACGCGAAGACCGGCAAGCTCGGGTGGCGTCAGCGCGGCATTGCCAAGGCCAACGTGGTTCACGCCGACGGCAAGCTGATCGTCCTCGACGAGGACGGCACGCTGTTCCTCGTCAAGGCCGACCCCGAGAAGTACCGGCTGCTGGGCAAGATGACCAACGTCTGCAAGAAGACCGCCTGGACGGTGCCGACGCTCTCCGGCCGCACGCTGTTCCTTCGCGACCGGGAGAAGATCCTGGCGCTGGACCTGGGACCGGGGAAGGAGAAAGAGTAGGGGGCGAGGGGCCAAGGGGCCGAGGGATTTGGCGATTTGGCGATTTGGTGATCTGGCGATCTGGCGATTTGGCGATTTGGTGATCTGGCGATTGGGTCTCCGTCGGCTTGCCGTTTGGCGCACGGGGGAATCGCGAAGGCTGAACGGCGCAGAGTACCCTTGCCAAAAAGAATCCGCACAAAAAAACGGGCGTTTTTGCCCCTTGGCCGCGTCGTAACTCCTGCAATTCTAGCGGTTTACCGAATTGTCATTAAACCGGGCCGGGGCTGTATTATTGAAAAAACTCGGGAGGGGTGAATTCTTGCCAAAACGGGCGAAACCTGGGGTTTCTCTCTCATTTCCGCCCTTGGCGGCTCTTGGTTCATGTCGTCGTAACTAACTGAAACACCGAGAGTTACGGGCGTTTTCAGAAAAGTCGGCGTGCCGTGCGCCGTGCGCTAGCGCGTGCGCGCTTTGGGCTCATCGGAATTATCCAAGTCCCGATCCTTTGCGATAATTCAGGGCCGATTCGTGCGAGGCCTGCACGTTCGCGGTTCATCTGCGCCCTCGCTTTCGAAGTCGCTTTGACTGCTGTTTTGCAATCATTTCCGCATCATTTTTAGCCAATTCCTCTACCACTTCTGGCTTGGTTTCGCCCCACTTGTCGTACTTTCTCCACTCATCGTCCGTATGTTCTCCGAACACTTCGCGGATTGAAGTGCCGAACAAGCCGTCAAGCAGTTCTGAAGCCTCGAACGCAAGGGTGCCCACATCGTCAAGTCGGCTGGCAAGGCTGGAACCCAATGCGGCCATCGTGGCGACACCGCGCATCCGTTCAACCAAGGTCCGGCGCTCATCGTTCGACAGCTGATGACTCCCCTTGGACGCCTTGATTTCTCGC
This sequence comes from uncultured Planctomycetaceae bacterium, assembly GCA_938008425.1. Lineage (GTDB taxonomy): Bacteria > Planctomycetota > Phycisphaerae > UBA1845 > UTPLA1 > JADJRI01. The sequence continues at coordinate 8,171 of CALLKH010000358.1, forward strand.
GCCAATTGCAGGATTTCATAGCAGAGGCCGCGCATGATTCTGGCCCGCTCATCGAGTGTCGAGATGAGGACCGCATCGGGGAGGTATTGGGCCGACGCTTCAAGATTCTTCGGCGGTGGCCAGTCTCTCGCATCGTCGATCAGCCATTCAGTGCTCACCTCTAGGGACTTTGAAATCGCCAGTGCGAGCTTGGCGCTCGTGTCACCCCCAAGAATGATGCGAGATATCGCAGCTGGAGTCACTTCCACCGCTCTCGAAAGCTGCGCCGCCGACCATCCTCGTTGAGAAAGCAGCATACTGATTTTTTCGCCAATCAACATAAGGGCCGAATTTATCGATAGTTGGAAGCTCCTTCAATCCCTGCCCCAAAATACGGAGATAAAATAGTTGACATTTGTTATACTTCAGATTACTGATCGGATAGTTTGATTGACGATATATCCGGGTGTCTTCTAGGGAGCGGCGGACATGGCGAAGTACGCGACGATTCTCGTGAACCCCGACATCATCCGGCTACGGATGATCGAAAAAGAACTGATGCAGAGCGAGCTGGCCGAGAAGGCGGGAGTTTCTGTTGCGGGAATGTCGCGCGTGATGCGGGGGAAAGCAACGACCGTAAAGACTGTCCGTGCCATAGCAAGGGCACTCGGCACCCGAGTTCCAGAGATCATTTTGCGCCCGGAGTCTGGTGAACAGCCGGATCGGGCGACAGCGAGCCAGGCCGATCCGCCGCGCCAACAACGCGCTGCTGTTTAGTTCGAATTGGATTTCCGGGGGGCATGGAGGCTGACTGTGAGTGCGAAACTGAGAACGACGGGCGGGGATACCCGCGAAATGAGAATCGGGGCCGCCGATCGGATCAAGGTGTTGAACTGCCTTGTGGAGAAGGCGGCGTTTTCAGCGTCATCGGCCTTGTCCATCGCCGAACTCAGGCGGGCGACGGGGCTCGAAGAAAACGAGGTCGAATGGATCGTGGGAACGACGGCGATGGCCGACATGGCGATCGTTGAAGTGGAGTCGCCGGTCGATTCTCCGCTCAGCCGAAAGCGGATCGTCGGCTACTACCTTGCGAGCGAACCCGCTGAGATCGTTCGAAGCGCGGACCGGCTTCGCTTTCAGGCGCGTCATTTGATCGGCCGCGCCGAAGAGCTTGAGGCGGTCGCCAACGGCATCCTGCGAGCGATTCCGCCCTGGTCCGCTCGCGAATTCGTCGCCGCAGGTGAAGTCGGCGCACCGCGAGAGCGGTTGACCGCCTGAGTCGCGGGCGATGGCGCCCGCAGGCGGGCACACGTCGGCGGCGATCCAATGGTGAATTCGGGGCCGTAGATGGACTGGGCAAGGTGGCTGTGAGTCAGACTCAAAATCATCCGGGCAAGCGGCGGCGGCGACGCCGGTCGAACCCCATTCGGATCGGCAAGCGGCGGCCCGATTGGACCTACGATGTCTTGACATCGGCACCATCGGGCATGAGCGAGCGGACGCGAAGGACAGTCGCCAGCGCGGCGGGCTACGGCGGCGTCGGCGCTTCGGCCATTGTCTCGCGACTCAGCATCGAAGGAGCGGCGGCCG
>CALLKH010000359.1 GCA_938008425.1 uncultured Planctomycetaceae bacterium
GGGATGATGGAGCTTGAACAACTCGCGCACAATTGGCCGATTGATGCGGTGCCACTGCGGCGGCCCCTGACCGACGCGCAGTTTGAGTCGCTCTTCGGTCTGGACCAGGCCCGGCGAATCCTGCGCGAGTGGACCGATAAGCGGGGAATCACGCGCGCCGCGGTTTGGTCGCGCGGAAAAGGCTGCGAGCAAGTCGTCGAACTTGCGAATTCTCTTGGCATTCAACTTGTCGCTGTTTATGATTCCGCTTCGTTGATCGGGGCGGAGACCCGTTGGCGCGGCGTCGCACTTGATTCCGAGGACAATTTCGATCCGGCCGGCGTGGATGGAGTGATCGTCGGTTCGCTTTCACCAGGCGTGGCCGAGGACGGAGCGATTGATCTCGCCGCGCGGTACGAAAACTTGTCCGTGATCTCGCTCGCGCCCTGGCTGTACGCCAAAGTGAGTCGAGGCACGGCCATGCTTCAGGCGCTCTCGCACCCATGAAACGTCCGCAATCCAACATTCTTCCTCTCCTGGCAGGCCGTTTGCGTCCGCAGCGCAAAGCGCCTCGTGCGGGCGGCGTCAGCGCGGCGGGACCCGTGCTTCGAATATCGCAGCGATGCGATTCGGAGAATAAATCCGGTTTGACCTGTCCCGGTGTTTCCACCGCACCGTCGCACCGCGGCAGCATTGCGAATCCGGCGAGCGTGGATGCGTCGCTTCAATCGGCCGAATCGGCGATTGATGAGATTCGCCGGCACCTCCTTGAGATTGAAGGAATATGGCGGCATTTTGAGCCGGAAGACGGCGTTCAAGCACTGCCCACGACTTCTCAGTTAAGTCGAACCGCGGACGCCGGCACTCGCGGCGCACAACTCCTGGTCGATCGCCATGTGGCTGCGATCGAGAAGATCGCTAGAGAGACCGAGTACGATGGAACATCGCTCTTTGACGGACGATGGTCGATCTCGATTGAACTGGAGGCCGGCGCCGAAAGGCAGACGTTTAACCTGCCGCGCATTTCCGTGGACAGTCTCGGTAATGAGAAGATCGCCGGCGTCGTCGCATCGTTGAAAACAGACGAGGACTTTTCGATCGAGTCCGGCGAGTCCGCAACGGCTCGCGCGATCATCCGATGTGCGTTGATTGAGCTCTCGGGATATCGGGAGCGGATCGAATCGTTCCTTCATCATTCAATGGAGGCGTGCTCACTCGTCCGCGAGATTGCGGAAGAGAATGCCGAGGCGGTGAACGAGTCGATGAACGACGCCGATTTTGTTCGTGTGCTGGGATCCATCACGCGGATGGACGCGCTCCTGGCGGTTCAGTCCATGAACGAGCCAAGAAATTTTTGCACAAATCCCACCCCGTCGGTTCTGCGGATTTCTCCGATCGAGACATCGCCTCCGTCTGATAATAGCTGACCCTCGCGCGGTGCGAATTCGTCGCCGGGACTGACAATGGCTATTAGTGGACGTTCATACCCATTCGGCCGGGCCGGGGGCTGCTGGAAAAAAAAGTCATTCAGGGACTAATGAAAGTCCCATCAGCGGTAGCCCGATAGGAAATGCGGTCACCGCGAGTAGGTCTCGCGAGGCCGTTGAAACGTAAAGAGTGATTCGGACCGAACCAGATACAGACACACTCCGAATCACGGGAACAAATCGAAAGGCTCGGCACGGATCGCCGGGCATCGAAATGTTCCGACAATAGCTGGACTTCCTCTCGGGGGGAGGACAGCGAGAAAGAAACACGCCGAGAGGCGTGTCCTGCCGCGAGAGTCGAACGACTGTTCGCGGGCGTTCAGGGAGGAACCGATGAGTCGCATCAATACCAATGTTCCGGCACTGACGGCGATCCACCAGCTCACCGCCAATACCAAGTCGCTGAACAAGAGTCTCGAGCGACTCAGTTCGGGCCTGCGGATCAACCGCGGCTCCGACGACCCGGCGGGCCTGATCGCTTCCGAGTCCCTTCGATCCGAGATCAAGGGTCTCAGCGCGGCGATCAGCAACTCCGAACGGGCCATCAACGTCATCTCGACGGCCGACGCCGCCCTCGGCGAGGTCTCCAAGCTTCTGCTGGAGATCAAGTCGCTGGTCGTGCAGACGGCGAACGATGGCGGTCTGTCCCGAGATGAGATCGAGGCGAATCAGCAGCAGATCGACTCGCTGCTCACGAGCATCGATCGAATCGCGAACTCGACCCAGTTCAACGGCAAGAAGCTCTTGAACGGCGAGCTCAGCTACACCATCGAGGGACAGAACAAGGCGAACCTCGCCCGGTTGCAGGTCTTCGGCGCCCGCGTGCCCGAGAACTCCTCGCTTCCGGTCTCGGTCGCCGTCACGCAGTCGGCCCTCACCGCCCAGCTGTCGATCGGAATCTCCGGATCGACCGGCGTCACCTCGGCCGGCGTGCTTTCAACCGGCAACAACATCACGCTCGAAGTTCAGGGCGTCACCGGCACCGAACTCTTCAACTTCGCCAGCGGAACGACGCTCAGCGCGATCGCCGCGGCGATCTCCGCGCAGTCGAATCTGACGGGCGTCTCCGCCGTCGCCAGTGCGGGCGGACTTTCGTTCAACAGCACGGGCTACGGCAGTCGCCAGTTTGTCTCGGTCAAGGTCATCAGCGGTACGTTCGGCTTGAATCCGGGCGACCAGGGCGACGGTCGGGACATCGGCCGCGACGCCCAGGTCTTCATCAACGGTCAGCAGGCGTCAGTGGACGGTCTCCAGGCGAGCATCCGAAGCGGCGGGCTCGATGTTGCCATCGACCTCACCAGAAGCTTCGGCACCTCCATCGGCACCGACACCTTCTCAGTCACCGGCGGCGGTGCGAATTTCCAGATCGGCCCCAATGTCAACTCCCAGGGCCGCATCAGCATCGGCATCGCATCGATCACCGCCGCGAATCTCGGAAACACCGAGACCGGTTTCCTGCATACGCTTGCCACCGGTCGCGAAACCCAGGTGCTGGACACCGAGAATCTGCCGCGAGCACAGTTGATCATCGATACTGCGATTACGCAGATCGCACGTCTCAGCGGACGACTCGGCGGATTCCAGGCCAATCAGATCGAAACGAACCTGAACAGTCTTCAAGTTGCCTTGGAAAACGTGACGGCGTCTGAATCCGCGATTCGAGACACCGACTACTCGGCGGAAATCTCGAACCTGACGCGGGCGCAGATTCTGCTTCAGTCAACGACCAACGTACTGGGAATCGCGAATTCGATTCCGCAGAACGTCCTCTCGCTGCTCAGATAAGGGAGTCGCGGGAGTCGCTAACTCCGCATGGACGCGGAGGTTTGAACAGCTTGGATCAGCATTCAGAGGCGCCGCGACCGGATTTGAACCCCGATCGACGGCGCCTCTTGCTTTAAGCCGCGCGGTTCAACGCGGTCGATAACAGAATCGTTCCGTTCGCGCAATTGCGCGAGCCGCGAACGATGCATCGCCGAAGGGAGTCACGCGATGGCTGCTTCAATGCCCAACCCCGGCGCACTTCGAAAGTGCGGTGTCGTGCTCACCTGCTTCGACAATGGCCGAAAGCGATTTCGTGCCATTCCCGTCGACGCGAGGGAGGCCGACGGCCCCGACGATGCACCGCCATCGAATCTTGACGCGGTGACGCCCGTGGAGGCGCTGCATCCCGTTCATCGCGGCGGTCACACCACGGGATAACCCGAATCAGAGAACAGCGTCTTCACCTCGCGCCTGAACCCATCCGTTGAACCGGAGCCCATTATGTCATCCATCACCAGCGGCGTCGGGCTGATCTCCGGACTGCCCATCAATGACCTGGTCGACAGCCTCATCGCCGTTCAGCAACGGCCGATTACGCTGCTGCAGAACCAGAAGACCGTACTGAACGCCCGGCGCACGGGTCTGCTGCAAATCTCCGCACAGCTTCTTTCGGTGAAGACCGCGATCGGTCGCCTGGCCGCCGCCTCATTCTTCAATTCGGCGACGGTTTCCAGTTCCAATGAGTCCGCCATCGTCGCGAGCGCCAGCAGCGGAGCGGCCGTCGGCGACTATTCGTTCATCGTGAAGAATCTCGCGTCGCGGCACCAGTTGATTTCGCGCGGCTTCGCGACGGCCGACGCCACCGCGGTCGGCGCGGGAACATTGACGATCGAATCATCGGCGGGGCAGGTCAATCGACCGACTGCGCTGGCGTCACTGAACGGCGGCGCGGGCGTCGCTTCAGGGCGGATCAAGATCAACGATCGTGCGGGCAACTCGGCAACCATCGACCTCGTCGGCGCGCTGACCGTGAGCGACGTGATCGATCGCATCAATGAATCCGACGCCATCCAGGTCACCGCGCGGGTGCAGGGTGATCGACTCGTGCTCGATGACACCTCCGGCGGAACCGGCACGTTGTCGGTGCAGGAGGTGGGCAGCGGACGCACGGCGTCGGACCTCGGACTGCTTCAGTCCGTCTCCGGGAATACGCTGACGGGCGGGCGCCTTGTGTACCTTTCGCAGGGGACCCGGCTGAGCGATCTGAACGACGGCAACGGCGTTCAGCGGCGAAACGTCGCGAATGACCTTAGTCTGACACTCAGCAACGGCCAGACGCTCAACTTCAATCTGTCAGACGCGATCCAGCAGACGACGCCGCTTTCCCTGCTCAACGGCGGCGCCGGAATTCCCGAAGGACGATTCCGCGTGACCAACCGCGCCGGGCAGTCGGCCGAGGTGGATCTTGCCGGGGCGCAGAGTGTTCAGGACGTCTTGACGCGGATCAACGGCGCCGGGCTCAACATCGCCGCCAGTATCAGCGGTTCGAAGCTGGTGCTTGTTGATTCGTCGGTTCCGTCCGGCCAGACCGCGGCGGGGCAGCTCAAGGTCGAGGATATCGACGGCGGCACCGCCGCGGCGTCGCTGGGCATCGTCCAGAGCACGTCGGCGTCGCGCATCGACGGTAAGGACATCTATTCGATTCGAACGGTGGGTGACGTGATCCGCGCCATCAACCAGGCGCCGCAGAATCAATCAACCGGCGGAGGCGGCTCGCTGGTGACGGCTTCAATTTCGGCCGACGGCCTGGGATTGGTGCTGACCGACAACTCAGGGGGGACCGGTCCTCTTGTGGTCACCGAGTCAAATCTGGCGCGGGACCTCGGTCTTTCAGGAACGCCGGCCGGCGGCTCGGGCGGAGGCTCGACGACTGTGACTTCGCGGTCGCTGCTCGCCGGACTCAATACGGTTTTGCTCCGATCCGTTAACGGTGGCCAGGGCGTCTTCCTGAGCGATCTCCAGATCGGCGATCGAAGCGGCGGGGCGCTGACGACGGTGGATTTGAACGGCGCGGTCACGCTTCAGGATGTCATCGATCGCATCAATGCGGCGGGCACGGGAGTTCGCGCGGCCGTTTCGTCGTCGGGACTCGGGATAGACATCACCGATGTCTCCGGCGGCACGGGAAATCTGCGCGTCAGCGGCCAGTCGGCGGAATCGCTCGGCATTGATGTGGATGCGGCCGTTTCAGTTCGGAAGGGCAAGAATCTTCAGAAGCAGTACGTCTCCAACGCGACGCTTCGCGACCAGTTCAATCAGGGCGCCGGAATTCCGTCGGGCCGATTCCGCATCACGGACAGCACGGGGGCGTCGGCCGTGGTCGATCTGACCGGCGGCGAGCGGACGATCGGAGACATCATCGCGGAAATCAACTCGCGTGGCATCGGCGTGACGGCGAGGATCAACGACACGGGCGACGGCCTTCTGATTCAGGACACCGCGGGCGGAGCGCTGAAGCTGAAGATCACCGAGGACGGCGGGGCGGTCGCGAAGGCGCTGGGAATTCTCGGTGAGGCAAGGGAAGGGCAGAGTTACATCGATGGTTCGCTCGAGGTCCGGGTCGAGATCGACGGCAATGACTCGCTGAACGATGTTGTGGCGAAGATCCAGGCGAGTGGCGCGGCCGTGACGGCGTCGGTGCTGAACGATGGTTCGGGGACACAAGGGTATCGATTGAATTTGTCATCGTCGCGCACAGGGCGGGCGGGGGCGCTGGCGCTGGATACGGGAACGACGGGCCTTTCGTTTGACACCCTCGCGCGGGCTCGCGACGCGGTGGTCGTCTTCGGCGGCCAGACGTCGGACAACCCGCTGGTGATCACGTCGTCGTCCAACACGATCGATGGCGTGATCTCGGGCGTCAAGATCGACCTGATCGCGGCATCGGAGACGCCGGTGACGCTCTCTGTTTCGCGGAATGACGATGCCATCGTGGCCCAGGCGAAGGCGTTTGTTGACGCGTACAACACGGTCATCGCGACGCTGGACAATCTCACCCGGTTCAATTCGGAAACCCTGGAGCGCGGCATTCTTCAGGGTGATGCGACCGCGCGGCGCGTCAAACAGAACCTGACGGGTCTGGCTTCAAAGGCGGTCGGCAGCGCCGGCGGGCTGAGTCGGCTGGACAGCGTCGGCATTCGATTGGAGTCCGGCGCCAAGCTGGCATTCGATGAGGCCAAGTTTCGTGCGGAGCTTACGGCGAATCCCGAGGGCGTCACGAATCTGTTCGCCCAGAAGGAAACCAGCGACGACGGCACTGTGACCGTGGTGGGCATCGCCGGCGTGATCGGACGCGAACTCGACAAGCTGACCAGTGCGGACAACGGCGTTATTTCCCTTCAGGAGGACGCCATCCAGGAGTCCACCACGCGCATCGACGGGCGAATCGCGGCGTTACAGTCGCTGCTTGTTTCGCGCCGCGAACGGCTTCTCTCGCAGTTCCAGGCGATGGAGAACGTTCTCGCAAATCTCCAGAGTCAGCAGAGCACCATTGCGGGGCTGGCCTCCCAGATCCAGAGCATCAGTTAACGGACGCTTCGGGCGAAACTGTTGATTCGGACCGGTAATGACTCAGGTCGCGTGCGTCGCGGACCGATGACGGGGATGAACATCGTCAAACCCCGGCCCCTGTCAGGTCGGGCGGCGATCGTCAGAACCGCAGGACTGCCAGCATCATGACGCATGATCCATCCGGGGAATACCTCAAGAACGCGGTGCTGACCGCCACGCCGGAACAGTTGCAACTCATGCTTTACGACGGCGCGATTCGATTTGCCGGCCAGGCGCGCGAGGCAATGGGCCGGGGCGATCATGAGACGAGTTGCGAGAAACTCATCCGCGCCCAGAACATCGTGCTCGAAATGCGTAACGGCCTCCGGCACGAGGTGAATCCCACGCTCTGCTCCCAGATGGCGTCGCTCTACACATTCATCTACAACCGACTGGTTGAGGCGAACATGTCTCGAAGCCAGACCGCCATCGACGATGCGCTGAAGGTCCTGCAGCATCAGCGCGAGACCTGGCAGATGCTGGTCGAGAAGACCCGCTCGGAACGGAGTCGCCCGGCGCCGACCGCTCGAACCGCTTCCAGGCCCGCCATCGAGGGCGTGGGACTCTCGCTGAGCGTCGAAGGCTGATTTCACACTCCAAACGCCTGTTGCATCATTCGAGGTTCGCCGATAATGGGGACGTCGGCGGCGTGAACCGATGCGCGGAATCTGCGTACAAAACGATATCGCCGAGCTATGATCCCCTTTGATTCCCAATCACGGAGAGCGCCATGAGCTCGACCTTGAATATTGCGAAACTGACCGGTTTGACGCTGATTGGCCTGTTGGCCGCGTTGCCAGCCTCGGCACGGGCCCAAGCCACTCCCGGTGGCGGCAGTTCACTCTCCCCCGAGCAGAAGCTTGAGCTGGCCCTCAAGAAAATCGAGGCCGAGGAGTTTCGCGAGGCGGAGCTCCTGATCGGCGAAGTCTCGGTGGAGAAGCCGACTCTGGAGCGGATCAAGCTCGTCCGCGGCCTCTACTACTACGCCGTGCAGCGCTACACCGAGGCGATGGCCGATTTGGAAACGTACAACGGCACGCCCGAGGCCCGGAGTGAATACCGCGGCTTTGCGACGGTCGGCGACCTGTATCTGCGATCGAGAATGTGGCGATCGGCGATTTTTCCGCTGGAAAAGGCGAAGGATATCGCGCCCATCAAGGAGAACGGCAAGCCGGTCCGTGCCGACATCCTGCTGAACCTCGCCTCGGCTCATCTCGGTCTTCAGAATCACAAGACGGCGATCAAGGTGGCCAAGGAGGCACGGGACAGCGCGCCGGATGTGGCGGATGTTCATCTGCGTCTCGCCGAAATTTCCGCCTCATCGAATGATTACGAAACCTCCGTGGGGGCCGTGGAAAAGGCGATTCTTCTTTTCACCGGCGATCTGCGCGACGACGCATTCAATCGAACGGCGCACGACAAGCTTCGATCCTGCTACGGCATTCTCTCAGGCCTTTACCAGTACCAGCTGAAGCGCGACGCCGAGAACGCGGAATACTATTCGAAGTATTCCCTCATGTTGCAGCAGTTGGCCGAGATTGATCGCCGTCGAATGCTGCTTGATTCTCTTCAGCTGGCCCGGCAGGCGATTGAACGCTCACCCAAGCGCGTCGATTACAAGATTTCTCTCATCAAGCTGGAATACGAGTTGGGCGGCATCAAGGATTCGAAGGATCTCCTCGACGACATCCTCCAGCAGGATCCGAAGAACGCCGAGGCGCTCGAATGGAAGCAGAAATTCGAGGAATCGCCGCCGCGCCCGCGCCTCTCCTGACACTGCCAATCCAACTGCACCGACCCATCGCCTGTCGATCCCCGGGAATCGGCAATTTCGGCTGCTGAACCGGCCGATTCTGCATCGGCCCGCGCGCCAATCCGACCGCGCAAACTCTGCATGGTGCGGTGCTTGCGCGTCACCCTGTCATCGCACAATCTCAAGGCTCCATGAGACGCAGGTCGATACACAGACGTCGGCTTATCGGACAGAGAGTTCGGTGAAACGTCCGCGAATCTACTGATGTCGCGCCCGGTCAGAACCGATAAACACGCGGCAGACGCGGCGTCCGTTCGAGGTGTCGTTCGACGGTCGTCCGCGGGAGACGTGTTTACCGAATTCGGAGCAGATAGTCATGACTCGATCACCGCTTTGCCATTCCGTTCTCGCCGGGCTGACATGCCTGATTCTCGGCACCGCCTGTTCGCAGCCGGCGCCGCGCGGCGTGTCGCCGAAGGCGAACGATTCCGCCGACGCCGCCGTGCAGGACCCGACCCCCGTCGCGAACGCTGATGCAAGTCGCCAGGACCTACGCCTGTTCGGACGCGATCCCGGTCTCAGCGATGTCGCCTTCGAAGGCCGGGCCTCGAGCGGACTGCTTCAGCACACCACGCCGAGCGATGGCGCGGATTTCGATCCGGACGCCGATCCGACGGGCAAGCTGCTCGTCTTCTCCTCGACGCGAAACTCGCACAACAGCCATCTGTACCTGAAGACCGTCGCGGGCGCGACGATCACCCAGATCACTGACGGGCCGGCCAACGACGCACAGCCCTCGTTTGATCCGAGCGGCAATCGCATCGCCTTCGCGAGCGATCGCGGTGGCCAGTGGGATATCTGGGTCATCGACGTGAACGGTCGCAACCCTATTCAGATCACGAACACGCCGGCGCCCGAGATGCATCCGAGCTGGTCGCCCGACGGCCGTCAGCTCGTCTATTGCCGCGTTGATCCCAAGGAGAATCGAAACACGCTCTGGATCGTGAGCCTCGAGAATCCCGGCGTGAAGCGGCTGATCGGCGAAGGGCTCTTCCCGGCCTGGTCGCCCAAGGGCGACAAGATCGCGTATCAGCGCGCCCGGGCGAGAAACAGCAGGTACTTCAGCATTTGGACGCTTGATATCCATGACGATGAAGTGATGTTCCCCACGGAGATCGCGGCCAATGCGGACGGCGCACTGATTTCTCCCGCATGGTCGCATGATGGCACGCAGGTCGCGTTCACGATGATGGACCCGCACGCGGAATCAAATGCCGCGCCGGCTGCACGCCCGAGGGGTCCGGTCGGCCGATGCGACATCGGCATCGTCGACATCGACGGCCGCGGACTTCAGCGGTTGACCGAAGGCCCCGGACAGTACTTCGCGCCGTCATGGTCAATTGACGGACGAATCTTCTTCAGCGCCCGCGATGCAAACTCAGAGACCATCTGGAGCGTGAAGCCGTTTCGGCCCGCGACCTATCCCGAGGACTCGCCGTCGGCGGTGACGACGGGTGATCGCCGGTCGGCGCTGGCGGACGACGACGACATGGCTGAGTGAAGGCAGGCTCGTGGGTTGAGCGCCGCCAATTGTCCGGCGAAGGCGCTGTGAACCAATACCTGGACCCCGACAGCAAGAACGCATGACGCGAAGACTGATCATCCTGACAAACGCTCTCGCTCTCGCCGGCGGCCTCGGCTGCTCGCAGCGCGAGAAGCAGGACGATTTCGCCATCAGCCGGGCATTCGTGAAGCCGGCCACGCTGGCGGTCGCGCCGGTGCTGAATTTCAGCGGTGAGTTCAATTTCGACTCCATCGCGGCGGCGGACCTGCTTGCGTCGGAGCTGACGTTCGTCGAGGGTGTCACGGTGCTGCCCGTCAATCGCATCATGGCGGTGCTGGCGGCGCAGGGTCGGACGCAGATCGAGTCCCCGGCGCACGCGCTGGAAGTCTGCGAAGCGGTGGGGGCCGACGGCATCCTCGTCGCGGGCATCACGGAGTACGACCCCTATACCCCCGTGGTGGGGCTGATTCTTCAGATGTATTCGCCAAGTCACGAAACCCACGAATCGTTTGAGCCCATACTGGCCGCTCGGATGGCGGAGCCGTTCATCGTTTCGCACATGGCGGATCCGATGCTGCCGACGAGCCAGGTTCAGATCATCGAAAACGGCGCACACGACAAGGTTCAAAAGGCGGTCCGAGAGTATGCCGATCCCCGCGACGGCGCGGAGTCTCATCTCGGATGGCGTCAGTATCTCAAAGTTCAGTCCCTGTTTCTCCGATTCTGCTGGAACGACGCCCTTACGCGGCTCATGAAACAGGAGCGATCCAGGCGGATGCTCCTGACGGCGGCGGCGTCCACGGAGGAACCCTGATGAATACGGACGTTCGACAGCTATCATTGGTTAAGGGGGGGCACCGGTATCTTTTCCGGTACCAGCCCGGTCACGAAGCCGATGTGATCGGCGCCTTTGCCTCTCTGGCCAGCGACGGATGCACCGAATTCGACTGGTTTGACGCGGCGGTTCTGAGTTATCAGATGGGCCGCCGCCTGGAGACTGAAATCGACTCCGTAAGAAGGGTAAAGGTCGATTAATTTAGATGAAGCCCGGGATTGAATAGCCCGATACGAAATCAGCATCCGGACGGAGCGTCCGGAAGGCCGACGGCCCGCCTAGACCACGGGACTTCGGCGTCTGAGTTGTCTGGGTGGGAGGCCGCGGAGCGTGCCGAGCCAGGCGGCTGACAGAAGGAACGGTAATCGCCGAGAAGAGTGTCGCGATATGAGTCAAGAACATCCACTCGTAACAGAATTCCTGAATTATCTTCGCTATGAGCGGCACTTTTCCCCGCATACGGGAAAATGCTACGCGGCGGACCTGCACCAGTTCAGCCAGTTTCTTGTTGGCGGAGCTGATGCGGCCATCAATGCCGCCGCCCCCGTTTCCCGTTCGAACGCCTCGGCCCGAATGCAGGGTCAGCAGGCTGTCGGCGGAACCGGTGGTGTCGCCGTCGCGACGCAGACCTCCACGGCCGAAGTCGAAGTGATTCGACAGAAGCTGCTGGCCACCGACGCCAACCAGATTCGAGCCTTTCTCTCGTTTCTGAGCGAGCGGGAATACTCGAAGGCCACGGCGGCGCGAAAGCTCGCCACGCTGCGGAGCTTCTTCAAGTTCTGCCTGCGGCGCGGCCTGATTCAGGCCAACCCGGTCGCCACGATCCGGACGCCGAAGCAGGAGAAGCGCCTGCCGAAGTTCCTGGATATCGAGGCGATCAAGAAGCTGCTCTGCACCCCGGATGACACCACGCTTCTCGGCGCCCGCGATCGCGCGATGCTCGAGACGATGTACTCGACCGGCGTGCGCGTCAGCGAACTCGTCGCACTCAACGCCAACGACCTCGACCGCGAGAGCGGCCATCTTCGGGTTCGCGGCAAGGGCCGCAAGGAGCGCATCACGCCGATCGGCCCGACCGCCATCGCGGCGATCACCCGGTACCTGGCGATGCGAAACAACGACCCGCGAAACCAGACCTCCAACCAGGAAGCCATGTTCGTCAACAAGCATGGCCAGCGCCTCAGCACGCGAAGCGTCCGCCGCAAGCTCGACAAGTACCTGTCGATGGCCGGCCTCGATCCCTCGATCAGCCCGCACACGCTGCGACACACCTTCGCGACGCACATGCTCAACAACGGCGCCGATCTTCGCAGTGTGCAGGAGCTGCTCGGCCACCAGTCGATCAGCACGACGCAGGTCTACACGCACGTGACGACGGCCCAGTTGAAGAAGGATTACGACAACAGCCATCCGCGGGCTTAAGGCTTCCGGAAGACTTCATCTTGCGAACACTCAGGCGGCGTGCGGGGTCTTGGCCTCGCACGCCGCTTTGTTTCATATCATGTGATGCTGTCTAGGCGGGAACCTTGTCGACAATTCTCATTTCATCCGTCGCCGGCTCATTCTCGTTTACGATCGGCCGTACGGCGCCCGTCACGAAAGTGGATGGGCGGGGATTCGAATCTATTCCCTTTCCGCATTCGGGACACCGACCTGAGCCCATTTGCAGCTGAGTACGAATGTCATAGCCGCAGTGAGAACAGGCTTGGGACGCCCGAATTCTGAACACACCGCGCTCAACGAGCGTTTGGGCGACATGAACGAAAAGTGCAAAGGAAGGCACTGAGCGGCGTCGTGAGGCTGAAGCTGCCATGAGATTGCGAATGATCTGGACGGGTGTGACAACAATACCAAGCGGTATTCCCCACCAGCCGAAGGCAGCGCAGATCAGAGCGGCTCCAAGTTGCTTCTTGCGAGCGCACGTCATGCAGCAGATGGCCCCCTTCGTCGGCAGTTTTGTGATGATCGCCAGGGAGAAGACATAGTGAGACCTGTGCATATCGACTGGCCCCGGTCCCTCGCACAATGGGCAACGACCGTAATATACCCCGGCCACGTATCGCACCAGGAAATCGATGGGAACTGAATCAAGCGCTTCGGTCCGACGGTAAACTTCAGCGCACATA
>CALLKH010000360.1 GCA_938008425.1 uncultured Planctomycetaceae bacterium
CGCGGGCTTGATGTACTGGTCGCTGTCGTAGTGCAGAATGGGGCGGTACATGTCGATGAGCGTCTGTTCCAGGTCGTCGTCGATGCCGTCTTCGTCTTGATCGTCGGCGTGCGCGCGATTGACCATTGAACCGGTCACGACTGCGACCAGCGCTGCGACCCACCGAAAATGCTTCATCGTGCGCTCACCCATGGAATATCTGCTGCTGCGTATCAAACGAAGTGACCTTTCTCCGAGGTTGAGTCATCCGCCGATGCGCACGGCGCCGCCTTCCGCCGTGAGGCGAACCGGGGTGGAGATGATCATGGTCTCAGTGTAGGTGGCGGCGCCGATTCGAATCTCTGCGCCCTCCCACGCCAGGTCCAGCGCGGAGCCGATCGTGCGGAACGGGCATTCGGCGACGCCAAACTCGCACGATTCGTTGAATGGCGTCGGACAGCCTGCAGGCGCGAGCGGCGTGCAACAGGCGGCATACGCACAGGAACCGTTGGCGACGACGCGGATGATGTTGGTGTAGTGCTTGAAATCGATGTCGTCGGCCTCGACGGGAGGAAGCGGGGAAGGCAGGGTATCATTGTCGAGGACCATGACATGCAGTTGACCACGAATGCCCGGGGCCTGGCCGCCGTCGAGGTCCCAGATCGTGAGGCCTTCGGGCTCCTCATAAGTCTCGAAGCCGGGGTTGTAGTAATAATCGAAATGACCATAGCCCCGGGTTGAGTGGGCGACGCGGCGCCACACCGGCGGCTGAGCGGTCGAGTCCAGTTTCACGACGTGAATCCCCTCCTGATCCGCGAGCGAGTTGGAGTCGTTGTAGAACCCGCTGACAAGGTAAAGGAATTTGTCGCCCGGCGCGAATTCGCCGCCCTGCGCCGTCACGAGTGTTAGTTCACTTCCGTTCTCCTTCTTCAGCGACAACTCGCTGTGCATAGAGATATTAATTGGAAGATTGGCATGCAGATCCTCCCAGCTGAATTCGTAGCAGATAATGGAGGTGGCGTGCTGACGTGACGCATAGATTCGCCCGATGCTGTCTACGGCGCACCAGCCGGCGTCATTGCAGAACTGGCCCTGCGCGTCGCACTGGTTCGGCAGGGCGATCCAATTGACGAGCGTCAGATCGGTGCAGCGCAGAAACATGATGGCGCCCGGCTGGATTCCCTCACTGTCTTCGATCGGAACGAGAAGGTAGTCTTCGATCTCGTTGTTTGATGCATGGAATTGAAACACCACCGGATCGCCGAGGTGATTGTAGCCGAGGTTGACCAGGTCGAGGTAGAACGACAGCGGACGCATGACGACCCCCGAACTTGAGGCGGAGACGGTGCGCAAATCGTGCCCGACGGGGATTTTCCAGATCGTGCTTGTGGTCGCGATGAACCAGTTTGCCTGGTCGTGTGCCACGCCCTGGGCATTGTCACTCCAGTTCGTTTCCGAGTCCGGGTAGTTCTGGCGATTGTTGAGAAAGTACGCCTCGTAGTTTTGGGCATGTACGGCGCCGACCAGGCCCGCGCCGAACATGACCTGAATCTGAATGAGCAATGAAACTCTCATGGGCCTCGACTCCCGGTTGCCGTCTATTGCAAACTCACCAGGACAAGCACCATGCCCGTCCTGCCGCGATCAAGTCCGGTCATGGCCTTGCCGAGGATGGCGCCCTGGGCCCGCGGGTAGTCCGTCACCTTCATCGCGTGCCCGGGCATCCCGGCTGTCGTCAGCAGGTCACCCGGTTCGATGGACGTTTCCGTCGCATCGCAATACACATAGACGCGACCGGAAAGTGCGACCGGTGGGTCATCCTCGGCGCCGGGTGCGCTTCCCAGCACCGCTCCGACGGAAAAGTTGTTGGCCCCGCTCACCACGCCGGCGACGCGGCGGTTGTAGGCGGTGCGCGACAAACACAACTTGCCGGGGTTGTTCTTGTCGATGGCCACCACCATGCCCGGTTCGAGCGTCTCGCTGGCCGGGAATTTCTCCGCCACGTCAGCACCGGTGATCTCCAGCACCGGGACGCTCACGACACCGCCCAATCCCGGCGAGAGCGCGATGTTTCCACCCGGGCGCGCGTTGACGATCGAGAAGTGCGGACTGCCGGGCGTGCCGAAGCCGACCCACGCGGTTTCGGTCGGCGTGTTGTTCCAGAATCCGATGTAGCCCGACTGGTTCAGGATGCTTGCCGTGTCCTGCAGGATCATGACCGGCGCCGTGCCGCGCGCGTGCAGGAGTCTGGCTGGGCTGCTCGTACCGATGCCGACTTTTCCCGTGCCGTTCGGCTCGAGCGAGATGTTCCTGTTGTTTCGGGTTTGAAGTCGCAGGTCTTTCTGGTTGCTCCCGGGATCGTCCGCGACAATGTAGTTACCGCTGATGTCGCCGAAAATCGCCAGGAAGTTGGAATCCCCGCGATTAAACCGGGCGATCGGCGTTCCGGTCGTGGGTGAAGTATCGCCAAATCCCTTGACGTCGAGTTTGGCTGCGGGTCCGGTTGTGCCGATGCCGACGCGGCCCGCCGCATCGGTAAAGAGCCCCCGGGTCTGCGCGGCGTAGGGCGTTGCCGTGAGCGGCTGGCGTGGCGACAGCGTGGTGAAACTGCCGGTTCCAGCCGGGCTCCGGACAACGACCTCCATCCAGCGAGCCTCTCCGTTGAACGCCGCAACGCCGAAGTCGATTGAGACTGAGAACACGCCGTCAACAATGCCGACGTTGTTCACTTCGACCGTCGTTCCCACCTGCGATCCGCCGGAATCCGCATCGAACAGCGAAAATTGAAAGTCCGCGTTCTGAACGGAGCCCAATCCCGCCGCCTTCAGTTGGCCCTGGTAGGTAAATCCGGTTCCAAGAGGCGTCTGCCCCATGCTGGCCTGTGCCATGAATGCAGGCAGGGCCGCGATCAGGGTCAGTGCGATCGGTTGCGGTCTCATGACAGCTCCTTGTAATTGCAATTCAGGCGGACCAGCGCCTGATCGATGCGCCCGGCTAGGGCAGCGGTTGGGTGATCTCATAGAGGATTCGAATGGCATACAGTGTTGTGTCGAACGGCGGAACGCCACCGCCGAGTGAAACCCTGACCCAGTACGAGTTCGTGTCGTTGTCAATGTCGGGCGATGAAATGGATGTCGTCTGCCAGACACTTCCGCCAAATTCGCTCGTCGAGGTGGCCATCAGAAACGAGGCCCCCGAAAAAGTGCTTCGGCCGAGCGTCGTAACGATGTCAAACCCGGTGCTCGTTGCGCCGTCGTGTCCGAGCACTTCCAACATCACGACTCTTGCGCCGTCAGGAAGTTGAACGGACGTGGCGAATTGCTTCGGACTGCCGAGCACATTCAGTCCGACGTCCGTCCTCTCATAAATCGCTCCGCTGGAGTCCTCATGGTGGACGACGCCCAGCGCATACGGATGAATCGTGTAACTGCGCAGCTTGGGGGGAATGACGATGTTGCCGACGATCACGCGCAGGCCATTGGAGTCGACGGCGACGCGATTGACGGGCGGCGCTCCACCCTGGGAAGAGGCCGCGAAGGTAATCGTACCGTTGCCCACGGTCACCCGAGAGGTGCCGCTGGTCGTGTGAATGACCTGGTGATTACCCGCGGCGTCTGCGAAGTGGTTGTAACCCAGGTGTATGCCGTCACCCAGCGCAGGAAAAGAGCCGTAAAGAAAACCATCGCTGCTCCCGCCGCCCAGCCGCAGGTGGCGGTAGTCCGTCTCGCCGAGACCGATCTCCATGTCACCTGCGACAGAAAGCTGCTTGACCGGATTTGGTGTGCCGATGCCGACGCGATTGTTCTCATCAACCGTGATTCCCCGGGTCTGAGACGCGTAGGGTGTGGCCGTCAGCGGCTGGCGCGGTGAGAGTGTGGTGAATCCACCGGTGCCGGCGGGACTTCGAACCGCGACCAAAAGCCACCGTGAGTCACCCTTGAACGCCGCCGCCCCGAAGTCAAGTGACAGCGTGAATAGACCGTCCACGACGGCCACATTCTCACGAGTAATCGTTGCGCCGATTTTCGTGCCTTCGGTCGCTGCATCGAACAACTCGAATTGAAAATCCGCCGTGGTGACGGACGGCATGCCGGAAGCCCTCAGAAGGCCCTGATAGGTGAATTCGGTGCCCATCGGGATCTGCGCCGACGCGGTCAGCGGCATTCCCAAAGCTGCGAATGAGAAGAGAACGATGCACGGCTTGAGATTCATTCTTACCTGCCTCAATGGTCGACTCGGAGTTCTCAGCGGACGCTGTCGTCACCGACAGTCCCGTCTGCGCATTTTCTCTGATCAGTTCTGCGGACGCGGTGTTATCGAGCTTGTCTCCGGCGAGGGCTTGCCGTGCTGCCTTCGCTCTTCGAACCACTTCAGTCGGTTCTGCCAGGCCTTGTCCGGGTCTGGATCAGACTGAAGCCAGGGTCGAATGACCTTGTAGTCCTCCCAGCCCTTGCGCACGGCTTCGACGCGCCAGTCAAACTCGTAATTGCCGGTGCCGCCGCCGAGTTCGCGAACCTCAATTCCGTCGAGGCCTTTCCTGGTGAATGCCAGTCCCTTCGAGGCGGGCGAACCCGGCGTCAGCTGGATGGTCATGCCCGCCTCGGACGCGAGGTTACGGAAATGATCGGGCAGCTCGATGAGCGCGTGGCCGTTGGTCAGTTGCGCGGTTCCGCGGACATAGATCGCGGCTTCCGGTCCCTCGGGGCAGCAGTACCAGATATCGGTGGCGGGGTCGGCCGGGTTCGGGGCGCGGAAGTTCTTATCGTCCGCGAACATGACGCCGTTGCCGGTATCAAAGTCGCGATAGAACCCGGCCAGTTCATCGCCGGTGACCGGGCTGATCATCCTGAGCTCGGGGTTGTAGACATTACCGACTGGATTTCCGGGAACGATTGTTAAGTAGTCTCCCATTTTCCAGATCAACTGTTCCGGGCCGGAGGCCGATTGCCGGCCGCCCATGATTCGCAGATGGCCGTCGATCTGGCTCAGGTAGGCTTGCCCCAGGACGAGCAGATCACCATCAACATGAAGCCGCTTCTGTGGAGAATTGGTTCCAATGCCGACGTTGCCCGCCGCGTTTACGACCATGCGATTAACGGGAGGCTGACCGACGCCGGACGTACCAGCGCTTTGAGTCGCCAGGGAGATGGTGCCGGCGCCGAGACTGATTCGAGACGTTGCGGCTTCGGAAAGAACCTGGCTGGTACCCGCGGTGTCGATGAAGTGATTGAAACCAAGGTGAATTCCATCGCTGACAAACGGTGACGTGGAACTGCCGCTGTACAGGAATCCATCGGTACTTCCAGCATGCAGGCGCACGTGGCGGTAGTCGCCGGTGGCCGTGCCCAGTTCCATGTCACCCGCGACGGTCAGCTTTGAAGCGGGAGTTGCGGTTCCGATGCCCACCCGCCCGGCCTGATCGACCGTGATTCCGCGAGTCTGCAACGAAAAAGTCGCATTGGGTGTGGCGGTCAACGCCTGTCGCGGCGCCAGCGTGGTGAAACCGCCCGCACCGGCCGGACTGCGCACCGATACCTCAAGCCAGCGGGACTCGCCGTTGAACGCTTCAGTTCCGAAGTCAAGCGAAAGCGTGAACGTCCCGTCGGTCAGCGCGACATTGTTCTTTGAGAGCGTCGAGCGGACCTGCGTTCCGCCGGTCTCAGCGTCGAAGAGTGAGAACTCAAAATCAGCGGTCCCGGTCGCAGGGCTTCCGGATCCTTCGAGCCTGCCCTGGTAAATGAACTCCGGGCCCAGCGGCGTCTGTGCGGCCAGTGGCATCGCCGCCGCCGACATGCAGAGCATGGACAAGGTCAACCGATATCGATTCACGATTCTGTCTCCCATTCGGGCTGGCATCGGATGCATCATTGAGACCTAGCTGATCAGAATCTGTGCGAATGCGACGAGATCGGCCAGATCGACCTCGCCGCTCTCGTTCACATCCGCGCACGAGCACGCCGGATCGTTTGATCCCAGCAGGCAATCGACGAATTTCTGGATATCAACTCCGTTGCGCAGGCCGTCGTTGTTCATGTCGCCGAGCAAAGGACACGCAGGGACGACCGGCTCGTCGATGCCGGCCCAGAACCCCGCGACCAGTGTGAAGATCCCGCCCGTGAGGGGCGCTTCCGGTGAGCCTGCGATCGGCTGGCCGATCGTCGCGCCGAGCCTGAAGATGCCGCCGCTGCTGAAGGTGGCGCCGCCCCCGGCAACAGTATTCCACGTCAGGTCGGGTGCCGTCTCGCAGGCATCGCCGACGCCGTCGCCATTCGCATCTCCCGGCCCGCAGTCGATCACCTCAAGCCGAAGGCCCTCGAAGCCATCTTCGATCTGCATTCCGCGCAGACTCGGCAGGAACGGCAGTTGAATGGTGGCAAGTTTCACGATCGCAAGGTTTGCCGTCAGGATGTCGAAGGTGTCATCAATGGCGGGCGCGAAGCCGTTGATCATCAGAACCCTGAGCGAGCCCGAGAGCAGCGCAGTGCCGGCGACCGAGAGCTGGTCGTAATCCGTGCCGGCGGCAGGTCCGCCGATTTCGGCCTCATATAGACCGGTGACGGTCTGGGTGTAGTTGCCGGAGATCGATATCGCACCGCCCGAAAGACCCGGCTTGCACACACCGCTGTTGCGCACGTTTCCGAGAATGGCGCCGCTGCCTTTCAACTCACCGCCAACAAAGTCGGCCAGATCGGTCGGTGCGAGGGTGCCGCCTTCAAGCGTGGTGGCGCCCGAGGTCTGCATGTAGTTGCCCGTGTCGCTCAACGTGCTGGCGCCGGGGCCGATTCGAACCTGGCCGAGATTTGTAAATGTGCCGGGCAGGGCGAGATTGCGGCCATTCTTGATTTGCAGCGATCCGGCTGCGGTGTTGGAAACGATGTTTCCAAGGGCGTTTGCGCCGGCCGTGTCCTGAATCGCGGATGAGGGGCCGTCAAGGATGATGCTTGCCGCATTGGTGCCGACGCTGGCGGCGGTGTAGCGAAGGATGCCCGCCACGTTGTAGGTTCCACCCGTCAGCGTCGTGCCCGATTGATTGCTCAGCGGCGTCACGATGAGGATTCCGCTCGGCACCTCCATCGTCCCGCTGTTGGTGCATGCGACTGCCGAGTTAATGTTCCCGGTTCCGGCGCCGGGCTTGGTGATCGTGCCGGTATTGATGATCGTGTCGATGTTCAGCGTGTTGTCGCCCGGACCGATGGTCACGAGTCCGGCATTGCTGAATGACCCCGATCGTGCGAAGGTGCGGCCGTTCTTAATCTGGAACTGGCCGCTTGAGGTATTCGTCGCAAAGTTGGAGAGGGCGTTGACGCCTGACGTGTTCTGAATCGCGGACGCGGCGCCGTCGAGAATGATGTTTGCGGCGTTGTCGACGATATTGGCGCCCGTGAATTGCAGCGTGCCGGTCACGTCATAGGTACCGCCGGTCAGAGTCGTTCCGGAGAGATTGGTCAGCGTGGCCAGCGAAAGTCGGTTGGTCAAGACGCGAATCGCACCGCTGTTGGTGAACGGTAGTGGCGCGGTGGACGCGCTGAAAACCAGAATGCCGTTGCCGGTCTTGACGAAGTTGCCTTCGTTGATCACGGCGTTGGTGCCGCCGGTGCTTGAGAAGAAGTACTGTGTGTTGTTGGCGGTGAGGTTCGCGGTGAAGGTTCCGTCGGCGGCGTTGAACAATGTCCCGTTGTTGAAAACGAAGGTCGTTGAGCTGGGCGCGGTCCATGTCGCGTTGGGTGAATGATTCTCCAGTGTGCGGGAAAGCGTCTTCTGGGCATTGTCGCTGATGGCCAGGCTGCCGCTCGGGGCGATGATCGTCTTGCCGGTTCCGGACATGGTGCCACTGCTGGTCCAGTTCATGGCGCCAGTGACAGTGATGTCCGCTGAGCCGCTCAGGCTGCCGGTCAGGTTCAAGGTGCCGCTGAAGGTGTAGGGCGCGTTGAAGTTGACCGTGCCGGCGACATTGATGGTCCGGTTGGTGGAGAGCGTGCAGGCGAGGGTGTAGGTCGGGCTGTTGAAGGTCAGCGTGCCGGATCCGGTCAACGAGGAGGCCGGATCAAAGGTGTAGGATTGAGTCTGAAAAGTCAGCGTCGTGCCCGGGTCGGCGTCGATCGTGCCGGTGTTGCTTCCGCCGCCCAGGAGGGTCAACGCGCCGACATCGACGTTGAACGTGCCGCTGTTGTTCAGGGGCACGCCGGTGCTCAACGAGTTAAGAATAAGGATTCCTCCGCCGATCTTGTTGAAGGTGCCTTCGTTGATCACGGCGTTGGTGCCGCCGGTGCTTGAGAAGAAGTACTGTGTGTTGTTGGCGGTGAGGTTCGCGGTGAAGGTTCCGTCGGCGGCGTTGAACAATGTCCCGTTGTTGAAAACGAAGGTCGTTGAGCTGGGCGCGGTCCATGTCGCGTTGGGTGAATGATTCTCCAGTGTGCGGGAAAGCGTCTTCTGGGCATTGTCGCTGATGGCCAGGCTGCCGCTCGGGGCGATGATCGTCTTGCCCGTCCCGGACATCGTCGAGCTGCCGGTCCATGTCATGGCGCCGTGCACCGTAACAACCCCCGAGCCGCTCAGCGTACTGTTGCTTAGCGAGAAACTGCTGTTCAGATTCGACGCAGCATCAATGGTCAGCGTGCTAACGCTGAGCGTGAATGCCTCTTCGCTCGTCAAACTGTTGATGGACGTGCTGCCCGTCGAGTGGGTGACCGTGACGTTGGGCGTCATATCCGGGATGACCACATCGTCGCCGACACCCGGCACCCGATTCAGATCCCAGTTTGCGGCCGTATGCCACGAGTTCGTTCCCGCGCCGCCGGTCCAGGTGATGGTCGCAGCCGTAGCGTCGTGGGCGAATGCGAGACCGACGATGGCACATGCCAGGGTGGGCCAACAGTTTTTTTTCATGGCAGATTTCCTCGGTCAGGCGGCGGACGGAACCGTTACCCCTTGCATCCCATTCGCCGACCGGCCAGGTCCGGGGCTGATTCGATTTGAAATGCGTAAACAGAGGGTCGATGCGGCCAGAATTCACCGGAATTTCGGCGGGCCGGATGGAAATCGGGCGAGGTCGCGTCTTGGTACGTCCGCAAAGGATGATACTGACCCGGGGGAGCCGCCTTTATAATGGGTGAATGTCTGAGGAACAGGAACTTGAGCAGGGGGCATCGAGCGCCGCCGCCGCGCCGGTCGAGGAGGTGACGCGCCTGCTGAATGCGGCGGCCGCCGGCGATCTCGAAGCGCCAAACGAATTGTTCCGCCTGATTTACGATCAGTTGCGAGCGATCGCGCAGAAGCGGATGGCGGGCGAACGAACGGACCACACGTTACAGGCCACGGCACTGGTGAACGAGGCCTGTGTCCGCTTGCTGGGCACGCCCGGATCCCGCTGGGATGGACGCGCGCACTTTTTCGGGGCTGCGGCCGAGGCCATGCGACAGGTGCTGATTGATCATGCCCGCGCCCGCAATGCGGATAAGCGGGGAGGGGGCCGGCGAGCCCTATCAATCAACAGTGTGCTTGATTTGGCCGCTTCTGAAAATCCGTCCGGATTTCTGGCCTTGGACGACGCGATACTGCGCCTGAGAAGTGTAGACGCCCAGGCTGCGGCCGTCGTTCAGTTGCGATTCTTCACCGGGCTCAACGAATCGGAGGTCGCTGCGGCCCTGGGGATTTCCGAACGCACCGCGCGGCGGGACTGGGCTTTTGCGCGCGGCTGGCTGCGCGATGCGTTGAAACGAGATTCGGAGTAGGGGCCTTGTATGCCCGACACGCTGGACGGACGCGCCAAGTCGATCATCGATTCGGTCATCGATCTGAGCGGGACCGACCGATCCGAGTTTCTCGATCGCGCCTGTTCGGGCGATGCGGCGTTGCGCCGCCGAGTGGACATGCTGCTCGCGTCGATGGAGGAGGACGACGGATTTCTCCAGCAGCCGACGGTGCGAGTCATCCCTTCGCCGAGTGATCCGGCGTCATTGGAAAGTCCCGACGGCCGGATCGGTCCCTACACCCTCATCGAACTGATCGGCCAGGGCGGATTCGGTTCCGTATACCTTGCGGAGCAATTTCAGCCGGTGCGCCGAAGGGTGGCGCTGAAAATCATCAAACTGGGAATGGACACGCGGCAGGTGATCGCCCGCTTTGAGGCCGAGCGACAGGCCCTGGCGCTGATGGACCACCCGAACATCGCGCGGGTATTGGACGCCGGGGCCACCGAAAGCGGCCGGCCCTATTTTGTCATGGAACTGGTTCGCGGTGAACCGATTACCGCGTACTGCGATCGCGAACGACTTTCGATTCGACATCGACTGGAATTGTTCCGCGACATCTGCGGCGCCGTTCAGCACGCCCACCAGAAGGGGGTGATCCACCGTGACATCAAGCCCAGCAACATCCTGGTGACCGCGGTGGATGGGCGCGTGATCCCGAAGGTCATCGATTTCGGGATCGCCAAGGCCACGTCGGCGCGTCTTACGGATCGCACCCTGCAGACCGAGGAACACCAGTTCATCGGTACACCCGAATACATGAGCCCCGAGCAGGCGGAGTCGTCTGGCGCCGACATCGACACGCGCAGCGATGTGTATTCGCTGGGCGTTCTGCTCTACGAATTGCTGACTGCGAACGCGCCATTTGATCGGGAGCGGCTGCGGTCGGCGTCGATCAGTGAGTTGCAACGGATCATTCGAGAAGAGGACCCGCCGCGGCCAAGCGATCGTCTGGCAATGAGGGCGGCGCTGTCCAGACAGTCTCGACTTCAGGATCGTGCCGGAAAGGCGACACCGTCACCCGGATCTTCAGTGCTTGAGATTGCGCAGCGTCGTCGCACCGAACCGGCCCCGCTGACTCGAACGATTCGGGGCGACCTTGACTGGATCGTGCTCAAGTGTCTCGAAAAGGACCGCGATCGACGGTATGAGACGGCCAGCGCCCTGTCGGAGGACATCGATCGTTACCTGACGGATGAAACGGTGCACGCGACTCCGCCCAGCGCAGGCTATCGGATTCGCAAGTTTGCACGTCGATACCGGGTCCAGGTGGTGGTCGCATCTACGTTCGTCGCACTTCTCATGGCGTCCTCGGTGATCGCGTGGGCGCTCTATCGATCAGCCGAAAACGCCCGTGGTCTCGCACTCGAGAGAACCGCGCAGGCCACGGGCCGACTGTGGGAATCCCTTCTGGCGCAGGCCCGGGCGGGACGTTCCGGCATGCAGATCGGACGCCGATTTGAGGGACTTGAAGCCATCCGCCAGGCGGCTGCGATTCGAGCCGCCCCCGAGCTTCGGGACGAAGCGATCGCATGCCTGGGTCTGGCGGACCTCACCCTCGTCAAGACCTTTCAGAATGTTCCGAGCGCAAGCGCGATGGGTCTCATGAACCCCGATCGATTCGCCTACGCAACAGAGGATGGAAGAATTCATGTGATAGCGGTCGACGACGGCCGTGAAATCCGCCAGTTGGACGGTCGCCCCGGAGCGTTCCTCCATCTGAGCCTACATTTTAGTTCAGACGGCGAATACCTCGTCGCCAAGTATTCGGCGAGGAACTCACGCTTTCATGTTGATGTCTGGGACTTGTCGGCGGGTTCTCGGTTGCTTGCCCGAGACGACTCTTCCGTGGACCCGGCGCAGGCATTCAGTCCAACCAGTGAATGGGTCGCGCTGAAGGAATCGGACCAGCTTGTTCACTTCTATCGCCTGCCGTCGGGCGAGGAGTTCAAGAAGCTCGCATTCGGTCCGGGGCTGAACAAGTTACAGGCTGATCCATCGGGAAGGTTTCTGGCCGCATCGGCTTCGCAGGCGCCGTATGTGCGGGTTTGGGATGTGGTCGATGATCGCCTTGTGTCGGAGTTTGACATGCCGTCCAGGGCGGGGCAATTGGACTGGAGCCAGGATGGCCGGTTGCTCGCAGCAGGCGGCGGCGACGACGACTGGAAAATCTACGTCTGGGATTTCAACAGCAAAGAACTGATGACAGTGTCGGCAGCGCACCAGAATACGGTGACGCTGATCCGCTTTCATCCGCAGGCCGAGTTAATGGCGTCGCAGGGCTGGGATCACACATCCCGATTCTGGGATCTGCGCGCCCGCCGGGAGTTGGTTGGACCGCTTCAGGGCTGGTTCGTTCATGGCTTCGGCGATCTGTTCGCCTGCCGGGGCGAGCAGAGTGATTTCGCCATCTGGCGATTGGAATCGGCGCGCGAAGTGCGTCGGCTCTGGGCGGAATCGCCCTTCGGTTACACGGGTGGCATGCACCTGGCCTCCGACAGTGCGAAGCTGGTGACGGCGACGACCCAGGGGGTATCAATCTGGGACCTTGAGACGGCGGGGCAACCGGTCGTGCTGAGTCGTCAAAGGTCGGTCTGGGCGGAGACGATTTCCAAGTCAGGCGAAGTGCTTGCAGCCACGACCGAGGGCCTGTTTCGTTTCCCGCCATCTGATCAGGATCGGGAAGGGCGGAACACCAAGCCGAGTTTACTTTGGCGGCAGAACGGTATTCGGGGCTGCTGTGTGAATCCCGCGGACGGTACGGTGATTGTCAGCGTTCCCCCTGAGTTGGTGGTATTCAATCCCGAATCCGGACAGGTGATTCGCAGGCTGCCTGGATTTCCCGGCATGAACCGGGTGTCCATCAGCCCGGACGGCCGCTGGGTTTTCGTTGGAAACTGGAAGGGCGCTTCGGCGCGCCTGATGGACGCCGCGTCGGGCGAGGTCATCCGGGAGTTCACGGGAGAAAGCGTCAAGGGATTCTTCAGCCCGGACGGTCGATGGCTCCTCGTCGCGAACGGCCCCGATTTTCTGTTGTGTGAAACGGGCTCTTGGACGGTGACGCGACGAATCCAGCGACTCTATCCGGAGGCGGCGGCGGGCGCAGCCGCCTTTTCAAGTGATGGCACAATGATGGCACTTGCGTACTCGCAGTACGTCATTAAACTCGTCGATCTCGCTTCAGGCGAAGTCCTGGCCACCCTTCCCAACCTCGATCAATTCGCCGTTCTTGATCTGAGTTTCACCCACGACGACCGATGGCTGGTGGTCACCACCGTCGAGCGACTGATCGAGGCGTGGGACATACCGCGCGTGCGCGACGGGCTGCGTGCCATTGGTCTGGATTGGTAGGCGGGGTTGGGTCTGCTCGAGGTCGCCCCACCATCGAAGCGGCAGGGCGAATCGACCAGAGTTTTTGTCGTCGTGACCTTAGAAAGCCGATCAGCCTGAAATTCGCAGCGGAATGATGACGTAGAAAATCACCCAGAGCGCCGCGACGATCGCGCAGAGACACCCCGATGCGATGAGTGTGATCCGTCTTCCGCGCACCGTGCTGTCGGCGATGGCGACGGCGTGCGCGTCCTTCGGCGTGGTCGCGAAGGTCAGGCCGTGCAATTGTTCGTCGGTTGGAGACGATGTCACAAGGCTGACGCCGACGAGGATCGCCACGCAGATGGCGAACATGAGAATCGCAAAGTGAAGAAAATTCATCTCAACAAGGTTCTGCGC
Source organism: uncultured Planctomycetaceae bacterium (assembly GCA_938008425.1). Lineage (GTDB taxonomy): Bacteria > Planctomycetota > Phycisphaerae > UBA1845 > UTPLA1 > JADJRI01. The sequence goes on from CALLKH010000360.1 coordinate 13,458, forward strand.
CGGGCCCAGATGCCAGCCCCATTGGTTCGTGCCGAATTCACAGAGAAGGCGCAGGAAGCCGATCGCGCCGCCGACGTACAGTGAACTGATGGCCCCCCGGCCGTTCAGTCGCTTGAAGAAGACCCCGAGCAGAAAGACCGCGGCGATCGGCGGGCTGATGTAGCCCTGTATCTTCTGGAGATACTCATACAGGCTGCTTGCGCCGAGGGCCTTCATCCAGGGCACATAGAGAATACTGATGATCACCATGAACAGCGTCACAAGCCGGCCGACGTTGACAAGTTCCCGTTCGCTGGCCTGCGGGCGTCGGGGCTTGTAGAGGTCCATGGTGAAGAGCGTGCCGCAAGAATTGAAGCAGGCGGCCAGCGACGACATGATCGCCGCGAACAGCCCGGCGATGACCAGTCCCTTCAGGCCCGCGGGCAGAAGCGTCGTCAGCATGGGGTAGATGTTCTTGGTGTTCTCGCCGGAGACATTCGGGAACAGCTTGAACGCGATCAGGCCGGGGAAGACCAGCAGGAACATCGGCAGAATCTTGAGGAAACCTGCCAGCAGCGCGCCGCCGCGGGCGTGATCAACGTTTTTCGCGCCGAGCGCCCGTTGGACGATGTACTGGTCGGTGCACCAGTACCAGACTGCAAGAATGGGCAGGCCGAAGATCATGCCGGGCCACGGGTACTTGGCGTGGTCCGCCGGCTTGAGCATCGACCAGTGTTCGATCGGAATGGTTTCGATCAGAGACGACAGTCCTCCCGCCTTATCGAGTCCGATCCAGGTCAAAGCAACCGCGCCGCCGATCAGGACAAACGCCTGGAGAAGTTCGGTGTAAATCACCGCCGACAGTCCGCCGGCGACCGTGTAGACGCCGGTCGCGATAACCAGCACCAGGCTGGACGTGTAGAGGTTCCAGCCGAAGAGCAGATTCAGAAACAGCGCCCCCGCGAATAGCGTGACGGAGATCTTTGTGAGGACGTATGAGATCAGGCTGACAATCGTGAGGTAGGATCGGCACTGCTTGTTGAACCGACGTTCGAGAAACTCCGGCATCGTGAAGACGCCGCTGCGAATGTAGAACGGGATGAACACCCAGCCGAGAATCATGCACGCGACGGCCGCGAACAACTCAAACTGTGCCACGGCGAATCCGGATTCGTAGCCGTCCGTCGCGAGGCCCACGAAGTGTTCGGATGAAATGTTGGCGGCGAAGAGGGCGGCGCCGACCGCGATCCATCCGGCATGCCGACCGGCGAGGAAATAGCTGGTGGAGTCCTTGGCTTTCCGGGCGAAGTGATAGCCGATCGCCGCCACGATGAGAAAGTAGACGCCGATGAAGACCCAATCCAGGCCGCCCAGTGTTTGGTTTGCGAAGTCTGGCATGATGGTGATCTCGTTATTGGCGATGGTGTCCGAAACGACGAAGAAGCCCAGACCCCAATGTCCGCTCGGGGAAAGGTTGTTCGGCATAATCAGGCCGAGCCGGTGAATCTAAGGCAGCGAATCCACGATCTCAAACTCCGTCTCATGGCCCTCGGATGCATTCGGCCCGATCCAGAGTTTGAACCTGCCCGGTTCGACCACGTACTCGGCGCGTCGATTGAAAAAACCGAGGCGGCTCGCATTCAGCGTGAATTCCACGACCTGCTTCGCACCCGGCTTCAGCGTGATCCGCTTGAATTCCTTCAACTCGCGAACCGGCCGCGTCATGCTGCCGACCAGATCGCGCGTATACAGTTGCACCACTTCCGTCCCCTCGCGGTCGCCGACATTGGCCAGTTCAATCGAGGCCGTCAACGTACCCGCCGGACCGATTCGGCCGTGGTCGAGCTTCGGGTTTCGATACTCAAACTTCGTGTAAGTCAGACCGTAACCGAAAGGATATAGGGGAGACGACGGAATATCGAGGTACTTTGACGTATAGTGTTCTTTGGAGGGGGGCCGGCCGGTGTTCTTATGATTATAATAGAAGGGTATCTGCCCAACGTTCCGGGGGAAAGTAACCGGAAGGCGGCCGCAGGGATCAAAGTCGCCGAACACGACATCCGCCACGGCGTGACCGGTTTCGGTACCAAGATGCCATGCCTCGACGATGGCGGCCGCATGATCATTCAGCCAGCCAATCGAAAGCGGCCGGCCGTTCATGAGGATGACGACCACCGGCCTGCCGGCGGCGACGACCGCCTCAGCGAGTTGCTGCTGCACGCCGGGCAGATCCAGCGTCGATCGCGAGTAGGCTTCCCCGCTCATGTCGCGGCCCTCGCCGACGACGAGGAGGACAACGTCGCTTTCGCCGGCGAGTTTGACTGCCGCTTCGAAACCGGACTTGTCGTCGCCCGTCATCTCGCAGCCTTTCGCGTAGGAGACCTTGAGTCCCTCGCCGGCGCGCTCGCGAATTCCGTATAGAACAGTCACCACCGCTCTTTCAAGGACCGGAATGACATCATCCGGCTTGCCGATGACCGCCCAGGTGCCGAGGGGCTCTCGCTGATTGTCCGCCAGTGGACCGATGACGGCGATCGATTTGAACCTGTCCGTCAGGGGTAGCGTCTGCTCTTCGTTCTTAAGGAGGACGATCGAGTGGCTGGCCACCTTGCGGGCCGCCTCGCGATGCTCCTTCGAGAGACTGAGCCTCTTTTCCGCGACTGGATCCGAATAGGGGTCGTCAAAGAGGCCCAGTTTCATCTTCCAGAGCAGTATACGGCGCACCGCCTTGTCGACCTCCTCCACGGGAAACTGTCCGCTCCTGACCCGCTTGATGAGTTCGGTGCGATAGGAATTGGAGGACATGTCCATGTCCACGCCGGCCGAGAGTGCCTTGGTGGCGGCATCGGCGGGATCCGCCGCATAGCCGTGGGTGATCATCTCGGTGATGGAACTCCAGTCGCTGACGACGAATCCGGAGAATCCCCATTTTTCGCGGAGGATCGTTCGAAGAGTGTATTCATTCGCGGTGGTTGGAATGCCGTTCAACTCGTTGAAGCCGCTCATGATCGATCCGGCGCCCGCCTCGATTGCGGCCTGAAACGGCGGCAGATAGATTTCGTGCAGCGTGGCGAGTGACATGTCGGTGGTGTTGTAGTCCCGGCCGCCCTCGGCCGCGCCGTACGCCACGTAGTGCTTTGCGCATGCCAGCACGGATTCCTTCGAAGTGAGGTCATCGCCCTGGAACCCGATCACGCGCGCCGCGCCGATGACGGAGCCGAGATGGGGATCCTCGCCCGCGCCTTCGGCGATCCGGCCCCAGCGGGGATCGCGGGCGATGTCGACCATCGGTGCGAATGTCCAGTGTGTACCGGAGGCGCGAGCCTCGCGGGCCGCCGTGCGAGCGGAGAGCGACGCGATCTCAGGGCTCCATGAGCAGGCCTCGGCAAGCGGAATCGGAAAGATCGTGTGGTAGCCGTGGATCACATCGTTGCCGATGATGAGGGGAATGCGGTGCGGGGATTCTTCGACGGCGACCTTCTGAAGGCGGTTGATATACTCGGAACCGTGCGCTCCAAGAAAGGCGCCGGCGTGACCCGAGCGAATCTGCTCCTTGAGCAGGTCCTCCGACTGCCGCCGGATGTCAGGGTTGCCGTCACCCGACTGGCCGCCCCAGTTGATGGTCAGCTGCCCGAATTTTTCCTCGAGCGACATTTTCTGGATGAGTGTCCGGATGCGGGCCTCACGCTGGCGGATCGCCGCATCGGGCGCCGAGGCTGTCGCGGACGACGTGAAGACAATGGTTAAGCACAGTGCCACACAGGCGGCGAGGTATCGAGGGCCATGCCCGGCTGCCGGCATTCGCGCCGAGTCAGTCCGAAATACCCCGGCCATCGGACGTGCTGATGCCGCCGCCTTGCGCCGGCGCTTCGCATCGCCGCGGGTTTGAGTGGGGACCTGGTCCTTCGCAGAGGCCGGTGTCATGATCAGCTCCTCGTTCGAGGCTTCTCATGCTAATGGGAAGCGGGCGAGTAATCATCTTTCGACCCGCCCCATGAAACAGTTTTTTCCCGGTGACGCGCCGGAATCATGGCGGATCGGGATCACCCACATTCGGATTGGACTGCAGGACGCACGGCAGGAGTGTGGCCGAGGGCTCATATGCCGGTTCGAACCTGGCCAACGTCTTCGCGGCGACAGGGGGCGTCGTGCGTGCCCGCCGCCGGACCTGAGTCGTTCATCGATTTCATGAGTGCCGTTGTGTAGGCACCGAGCACGACGGCCTTCATGTTGAAGCCTGTTTGGGCTTGTAACAGGGGGCATCGGGGGCGAGCGAACTCGCTTCGGGTCAAAAAAAATACGGCGGGATTTCCTGGTCGTTTTGATCGTTTCGAATGCAACAGTTTCGTGAAACGTTTTCATTGCGTGGCTTCCGTCGTTTCGAATCTCGCGGGCGGCGCCGTGGATTCGCCGCTCAGAGGCCCGAAAATATTGACTATTTTGCGTGATTTCGCTATTGTTGATGTTGCTGAAACAGTTTCAGGCGTGTTTCTATGAGACCTTGCGACTGGGTTCCAGTGACCCACCGGCTTCACTTGGAGGCGCAAGCGGAATGGCATCGGTAAGACAAATCGCGGGTGAGGCGGGCGTTTCAATCACCACCGTCTCGCGCGCACTCAATAATGATCCAAGCGTTCATCCCAAGACGCGCGATCAGATTCTCGCAATTGCAAATCGACGCGGCTATGCCCCGAGCATTGGGCGGCGGGTGACCACGCAGATCGGATTCGTCTATACCCAGGAGATGACGCTGGCGCATCCCTACGACTCCGCGGTTCTCGAGGGCGTCGTTCGTGGACTTGAAGAACAGCATTTCGACGTCGTCATCCTGAATCTTCAACGGGACAAGCGCGCCGGGGAATCCTACACACAGTTCTTCATGCGCAAGGGCGTTCGCGGCGTCGTCATTCGAACCATGGCGGCCACGCGTGACGTCTGCCAGGTCATCGCCGACGAGGGTTTTCCACACGTCGTTGTCTCGGAGCGATTCGACGCCTCGACCAAGGTCAACTGCCTGGACTGCAACTCTCTCGCAAACAGTCAGAGCGCGGTCGAGTACCTGATTGCGCTCGGGCACCGGCGAATTGCATTTGCAATGCATAACGTACCGGACCGCGATCATCTGGATCGTTTCGAAGGCTACCAGAAGGCGCTGAATCTCAAGGGCATCCCGTTTGATCCGGGCATTGTCTACCGTCAGCCGTTCACGCTTTCGGGGGGCGCCACCTGCATCGAGATGATCGCGAGTCAGGCCGATCGGCCCACCGCCGTTTACTTCGCCGATCCGCTCCTGGGCGTCGGCGCGATCAAGAAGGCCCACGCGATCGGGATGCGCATTCCCGACGACCTCTCCATTGTCGGATTCGACGACACCGATATGCGGTTTGCGGTTCACCCGACCATGACGGCCGTCTGCCAGGACGCCCGGGCTCTCGGCTACGAGGCGGCCCTTTGGCTGACGCGATCGTTTTCGGGGGTCGGGGACAAGATACTGAGAAAGGCTGTTCCGACGTATTTCGAGATCAACGAGTCGACGGGATCCGTTTCGAGAGCGCCCAAAGAGGGAGTTCGGTCGGCCGGGGTTATGTCGACATCGCGGCACTCCCGGCAGTCGCGGGCGAGTTCCGCTTCATGATGACCTGGGGACGTTGGGGGACTTGAGGGATTAACATGAGTTGCACACAGGCAATGATTGCCAATCTTAAGTCGGGATCGGTTGGAACCGTTCGGTCCAGGCCGTGCGGGAGTTCCCGGTTCGCCTTCACCCTGATTGAACTGCTGGTTGTCATCTCGATTATCTCTCTTCTCCTGGCGATCCTTCTCCCCGCCCTGTCGTCCGCGCGCGAGCGGGGCAAGATGATCAAGTGCCTCGCCAACATGCGGGCGACGAGCCAGGCCTCGACGAACTTTATGACTTCCTTCGGTCGATTCCAGCTGGTTTCGGATGAAGTGGGCGTCAACGCGGCCGATCCGGGGCGCTCTCAATACTCCTACGACGAAAACGGCGAGCTTGCGGCGTGGCCGGTCGCGCTGGCCAAGATGGACGGCATCATTTCGACGAACTGGCAGTGGGGCGTTCGCGCCAGCAGCTTTGCGGAGGCCCGGTCGAAGCGGGGACTGCTGGACACGCGAACGACACTGGACTGGCTGATCTGTCCCTCGGATACGATTCGACTGGCTTCGACCTACTATCCGCGCAACAAGGGCGGTTCAAACAATGGCCTGTTCGGTCCCGGTGCACCCGATGATTCGGGCGGTGGCGCCGATGCCTCCTACTGGGGTAATCTGAGCTACGGCATCAATGAGGACATCGTCGGCGCCGAGGTTTCCGAGAGCAACAACCGACCGGCGTGCTGGC
>CALLKH010000361.1 GCA_938008425.1 uncultured Planctomycetaceae bacterium
AACTCGTTCTTGGTTTCGTCGTGCCGATCCCAGAAATGGGTCGGTTGTGTGTGAAGGGGTGGGCTAGAGTGCGAGGCTAGCCCACCCCGACCTTTTTTACGGGTCGTTGTGCGTGATCGATCCTAGCCGAGATTCCACCCACACTTCAAGCCGTCGTCGGATCTAAGTCCTCTGAAATCGGAGCAACCCCCGCGCGCGAAACGGGGTGGCCGATAATCTCGCGAAGTCTTCGACTCCGATCTCACCAGATTACGACTTGGCCGCGTCCACCAGGTATCCCAGCAATGCCGCGCTGCATCGCGCGCCGGCTTCAAAGTCCTCGACGTGAAGGAATTCATTCGGCGAGTGCGCGTTGCAGTTCGGCTGGCAGTAACCCACCATGAGGCTGTCGGCGCCGAGCAGCGACTTGAACATCGGAAGAATCGGAAGCGTTCCGCCCTCCCGCATCAGTACCGGTTTCTTGCCGAACCCCTTCTCGACAGCCAGGCGTGCCATCGCCATGCCCTGCGACGTCTGATCCGCCAGATAGGCGCCGCAATTCGCGTGATCCAGAATCTCCACTCTCACCGTGTCCGGCACGCGCTTTCGAACGGCCTCGTCAAACGCTTTGCTGATCGCCTCCGGATCCTGGTCGGCCACCAGTCGCATCGACACCTTGGCGCCGGCGAATGACGGAATGATCGTGCTGGACCCTTCCTTCATGTAGCCGCCGTAGATGCCGTTCACATCGAGCGTCGGCCGGGCGCAGCGCCGCTGAAGGGTTGAGTAACCCTTCTCACCGTACGTCTTCGGGCTGCCGACATCATCGAGAAATGCCGCCTCGTCGAATGGAAGCGCGCTGAGCATCTTCACCTCTTCCGGCGTCATCTCCTTGACTGCATCGTAAAAGCCCGGGATCGTCACCCGCGCATCGGAATCGTGAAATGAGGCGATCAATCGGGTGAGTTCGTTGGCGGGATTGGCGATGCCGCCGCCGTACACACCACTGTGAAGGTCCTTCTTCGGCCCGCGGATGATGACTTCCTTGTACACCAGGCCGCGCGTCGCGATGGTCACCGCCGGCACGCCAATGCCGAACTGCGCCGTATCGTGAATGACGATGTAGTCGCAGGCGAGTCGATCTCGATGCTTCTCAACCAGCCCGCGCAGGTGCTTCGATCCTGTCTCCTCTTCGCCCTCGATGCAGAACTTCACATTGATAGGCAGCGAGCCGGCGGTCTTCATCCATGCCTCGACCGCGAGAATGGCGCAGAAAAGCTGCCCCTTATCGTCGGCCGCCCCGCGACAAATGATCATGCCGTCTCGCACCGTCGGTTCAAACGGCCCCGTGTGCCAGAGCTTGAGATCGCCCTCGGGCTGAACGTCAAAGTGGCCATAAACCATGATCGTCGGCCTGCCGGGCTTCTGCTCGCCCTCGGCGACGACAGCGGGATGGCCGGGCGTTTCCACGATTTCCGCCTTGAGACCCGCGGCAATGCACCGCTCACGGGTCCACTCCGCTGCCTTTCGGACGTCGTCCGCATGATCCTTTTGCGCCGAGATGCTGGGGATCTTCAGGTAGGCAAAGAGCTCCTTCTGAAATCGCTCCTTGTTCTTTCCAAGATAATCAATCGCCTTCTGGATTGCGGCCGTGTCCGCCATGATGTTGGTACTCCGTCTTAGGGGCGCGCTGGCTGGGCTCGATCCGCTGCGAGCCGCCTGCTCAGAGGTGAGCAGACCGGTACTTTACCGCCGCACGCCGCTGCATGCACGCCGCCGGGATATTCGCCCCGATTCAATCCGCTGCGTACAATCCGCATGAATGAAGCCCGACGACGAAATCTGCTACTGCTTTCACGTTTCGCTTCGAAAGCTGGCCAACTACGCCCGGCGGGAGTCACCTTCGCGCCCTTCGCAGATGTCCGACTGCCTGAATGCCGGAACCGGCTGCGGCTGGTGCATTCCGATTCTCAAGATGATTCACGCCCGCGCCGACGGGGGGCTCGAACTGCGCGAGGATGAGGACATGCCGGGGCTGCCCACGACGGCCGCGGAGTACGAACAGGCGCGAAAGGGCTACCTCAAGTCCGACCGAAAGAATACGTTCGACTGACGCAGTTGGGCGAACACCCGGTCCCGGGCGTGGCGCTGCTCCGAGATCCACTGTCGATCGTTTCGTCCGCCTGACTCACTGCTCGATATGCAGCCGGCGAACGTCGAACGGGAAACAGTTGATGAGATAGACCCACTGGGGCTCGATGCTCTGCTGGTAAATCGAGCGCGGACGTTCATAGGATCCCATCTGACCCTGAATTCCCATCCCGCTGTATGCCGCGCCGCTCTCGCCGTCCGGATCGAATGACAGCATCGTCCATTCACCGCCGGGCGACTGCCGGCCGGTGATGAACACGCGGCCGTTCGGATTGACGACCGCGCGATCGGCGTCGTACAGCTCGGGCAATTGCAGCTCAAGCTTCGGCTCGCCCTCCCGAATGTCATAAACGCGGCACCGCGTGCCGGCCTTGTCCGTCACGCAAATGCGGCCGTTGGCGTAGGCGATTGCATGCGGGCCCCGGAATCGGAAGTCGGGATCGAGCAGCCCCTTGAACTTACCCGTCGAGTCGAGAATCTGAACGCGGTGGTTCCCGCGGTCGGCGACGTAGAGGTTTCCGGCGGCATCGAAGGCGACATCCGCCGGTGAATTGAACTTGCCGCTCTCTTCACCCGGGGTGCCCGGCCATTTTGAACGCGTCGGCCAGGTTTCGATCAGTTCACTTCGGCGGCGATCGTAGAACGCCAGCACGTGGTTCTCCGGATCGGTGACGACCACGCGGCGGCCGTCGGGTGTGAATGCGATGCCTTCGAACGCGGGCTTATAGTCGGGAATTGCATCGGTGATCCTGCGATGCGGATGCGTTCCGGCGTTGCCGTCCCAGAAGAACATCTGCGACTTACCCTCGCCGCGGGCGGTCATGAGGGCGCTCATGCCGTGAATGGCGAACCGCACCGCTTCGTTTTTGTGAGTGATGAAGCCTGCCTCGGAGAGATTGCTTTCGCGCCCCGCCCGGTCGACCGTCGAAACGGCGAAGTACGTATCGAGCGAATACGGGCCGTCGTACTTGAATTCGTCGAAGTAGGTCTCGATGCCGTGCGGAAAGTTGCCCTTCTCCGGGGGATGATGGATCGAAACCAGCGTCCACGGCTTGGTTTCCTGGCCGGCGAAACCGGTGCGCTTGTAAACCCGAAACTCTTCAATCAGCTCCTTCTCGATGCCCTTCGGCTGCTCCCAGGTCAGGATCAACGGCGGGTGATCCGTGCTGCGATCCCACATCTCAATCGCGGCGAACGGCGGCGCCGGAAGGGAGGCATCCGCCGGCGCGAAACGAGTCCGGAGGGTGTGCACGTAGTTCTGCTTGTTTCCTCGCAAATACGCGACATTGCAGTCGGCGAGCGGAAGGAAATGAAACTCCTCGTTCGTACGTTCCATGTGCGTGTATCGCAACCGCAGCAGAAGCAGGCCATTGGACCCGTCGCAGGCGATATTGCCGTAGGGGTTGGGCCTCAGCTGCGCGCCGCCCGGAAGCGTGGCAGCGTCGAGCGGAATGTTGATCATCGGCGCGATCCCGTCCTCGCCTGATTGTGAGGAAACGAATGGTTGCTCGCGGTCGATGCCGATCAGCCGACCGGCGTTCGGGCCGTCCGATTGGCGCTGAAAAACGTCGACGGTAACGCCGGCAAGCGGCTGACCGTCATTGGACAAGACTTTCAGCGAGAGGTTTTCGGGCAGCTGATATAAATACTCCCCGACACTGCCGCGCGGGCGGCCCAGCGACTGGTTGAGGTATGCGGCCTGCTCCTCGGTCAGCGGGAATCCGCCCGGCGTATGCATGAGCGACGCCCGCCAGGGCGAAAAATACTGCAACATGGCGAAGCGGTCGGTCTTGTCGAGCACGTAGCAGTCTTTGACCGCCGTTTCGATGCTATTAAGGCCGGCCAGACCGAGTTGTCGCCCCAGTTGCTGAAGCATCGTCCAATCGACCATCAGCGCTTCGCGAGCGAGGTTGTCGTCCGACGACGGCTTGCCAAACTGAAGGAGCGCCGAGTACTCGGCGGCGCCGCCGGGTTTGCCGCCGCGCCGCAGCGATGCCATGAATGAGGCATCCGTAACGGCCGTGGCTGGGTCGTCGACGACAAGGATCCGGTCGCAGAAGACCCGCTCCCATACCCCCTCCGGCGCGGACGGGTGAACGGAATCGGCGAAGATCGCATTCATGTTGCGAACCAGGTACTGGGCGTAGTCCTCGAAGCAGAATGAATCGACCAGATTCGGCGTTTCGCGAAACGCCTCGTATCGATCCTTCGCGACGACCATCGTCACCGCGAGCGCCCGCGTCGGCTGGGTGAAGGTATTGTTCCATCGAAGCGCTTCAGCGCCCTCGGCAACGTCAATATCCACTCTCAATTCATGCTGATCAGCCTGCCACTTCCACTTCGCCTCGACGACGTGGCTCGCTCCGGAGGCGATGGCCGGAAGCGTGGTCGGCGAACCGATCGGACTGCCGTCAATCGAAACCCGGCATCCCGTCGGCCGGGACTCCGCAGCGCCTGCATTCAACACGTGAACTCGAAATGAAACCTCGTCGCCGGGTTTCACGGCCGGTCCTGCCGCAGACGAATCAATGCCCGAAAGGACGGGAAGGCCGTTCTTGATCGTGATATGACCCTGCCACGACGTGTCACGCGGTGTGCGCTCCACAAAGGCGACCGTGAGGTCGGCCGAGTCGGGCCGCCGGCTGTGACGTTCGGCACGTCGAAGATCGAATGAGCGAACGTCTCGAAGCGGGTAGCCGACGACGGCGCCGGTGGAGTCAAATACGAGTATCTGGCCGCCCCACTCGAGCACCTTGCCCGTGGTCTTGGCGTCATTGGAGAACGTGACGACGTCTTTGTATCCCAGCGCGCCATTTTCCAGTTGATATGGAAAGAAAGCCGGATGGGCCAACGGAGCGCCATCGGAGGGGCTCGCTCCCATCACGCTGGCGGATTCCTGTGAAGTGAGGACGATCGAAACCAACGGCAGAATCAGGAAACATCGCAACTTCTTCGTCATTCACCAACTCCGGAAATCGCAGGTCATGTCTCATGACGCGCGATTGAAATTTTCATGTGAGCATCTGACAACGCCGGATACCCGGCGGTTCAGCACATCCATCGAAGGAGCACGTTCGCGCGGGGATTCGTTCGGCGTCGTTGACCGGGCGGCCGTCATTTTCGACTCAGCATTTCGGCCATCTGGGCGGCAAGAGTTTCGGCGCGGCCCTCTTCGTATCTGGTCTCATTCCAACGGAATCCGAGCCCGTCGCCTTCCCGACGGGGAATCAGATGGA
>CALLKH010000362.1 GCA_938008425.1 uncultured Planctomycetaceae bacterium
CAAAATGGCGGCGGCCCGGTTCTGTCAGAGCGACGGGCGGCCCGGTCCCGTCGTCATGGCACGACAAATTGGTCCCGCAGGGCGGACTAGTTGCTGCGGGCGCTCGCCTTTTCGGCGCGGCGTCGAAGCTGGGCATCAATAAACGGCTGAAGCTCGCCGTCCAGAACCCGCTGCGGATTTCCGAATTCGACGCCGGTTCGCAGATCCTTCACGCGGGGATCATCGAGAACGTAGTTGCGAATCTGGTTTCCCCACGCGATTTCGCCCTTGGCATCGTAAATGCTTGCCATCTGCGCGTCGCGCTTGGCCTGCTCGATCTGCTCAAGCTTCGAGACCAGCAGATTCATCGCACCGCGCTTGTTCTGGGCCTGGCTCCGCTCGTTGACACACTCGACCACGAGCCCGCTCGGCTTGTGGCGGATGCGAACGGCCGTCGCCACCTTGTTGACATTCTGCCCGCCGGCGCCGCTGCTACGGCAAAAGGTCATGATGTCTAGATCGCGTTCGGGGAGTTCCACCTTGGTGTCGGGAAACACCGGCGTCACGTCCACTGCGGCGAAACTGGTCTGTCGTTTGCCCTGGGAGTTGAACGGACTGATGCGAACCAGGCGATGAACGCCCGCCTCGGTGCTCAGGTAGCCGTAGGCGTAGGGCCCCTTGATGAGAAGATCCACAGACTGGATGCCCGCTTCTTCGCCGTCGCGACGGGACAGTTCTTCGACTTTGTATCGATTGGCTTCGAAGTAACGCAGGTACATGCGAAAGAGCATCGACGCCCAGTCGCACGCCTCGGTGCCGCCCGCGCCGGCCTGGATGCTGAAATAACAGTCACGCGAATCATTCGGCCCGGAGAGCAGCGCCATCAGCGACACACGCTCCAGCTCCGTGATGATCTTCAATCGCTCGGCCTCGGCATCGGCCCGGGCGCCTTCGTCATCCTCCGCGTCGGCCAGTTCGACCAGAACCTTCAGGTCCTCGACGCGCGCGGAAAGATTCTCCACCGGCTCAATCATGGACTTGAGCGATTTCAACTTCGCGACGACATCCTGCGCATCCGCGGATTCCCAGAATCCATCCTGGGACATTCTTTCTTCAACCTGTTGAACCTGGGATTTTCGCTTGGGGATGTCAAAGAGAGTCCCGGATCGAGTTAAGCCGAGCTGAGACCTCTTCGATGGTTGCCGTTGTATCGACTGATGCCATAAGATTCACTCCGTCGTTAAGTCATAACTATAATTCGGCCAACCTGTTCCGGCAACGTGAGCCGCCGGCGATCGATCGGCGTTTCAAAGGCGAAGAGGCGAATGTCACAGAAAAAAATCTCGAAAACACGCCGTATCGCTCCCTTTGTCGTGATTGCGGCGTCGACGCTCGGCGTCGCAATGGTGCAGTATGACGCCTCCGTCCGACCCAGAATTCTGTACCCGCCGATGGTCCAGATGCACGCACCGGACCGGCTCACGGTCGTCTGGTCCGCACAATCGGCTGACAACAGGGGCTGGATCAAGTTTATCAACCCGGAAGGGATGGAGAGCTTCCAGGAAGTCGCTCAGAAAGACGGCCGCTACGTCGGCGAAATGACCGGCCTCCGCCCCGGAATGAATTATCAATACGAACTTTACAACGCCGGACTTCTCGGGCGGCGGGTGAAAGTCTCGGGGCCGCACGCATACAAGAGCGCGCCGAAACGCGGCGCCGGTCCGTTCAGGTTCATCGCCTTTGGCGACTCCGGAATCGGCGGCAACGCCCAGACGCTGGTGGCCGAACTGATGTCGCGCCAGAAGGCCGATGTCATCATTCACACCGGCGATCTCGTCTATCCGGCCGGGGCCATGTCCGACTATCCGACTCACTTCTTCGAGCCGAACGCCACGCTTCTCCCGACGACGCCGTTCATGCCGAGCCTCGGCAATCATGACGTTGCGACGAAGAAGGGAGCGCCCCTTCTGGACGTTTTCGTCCTTCCCGAGAACGGACCGGCGGGCATCGAGGCGGAGAGGAACTACTACTTCGATTTCGGCGATGCCCGATTTGTGGCACTGGATACCAATCTCGACGCCCATGGCGGCGCAATCACGCATGATCAGATGAAAACCGCCGTCGCCGACTGGCTGCGCAAGACGCTGACCGACTGCGACGCGACGTGGAAATTCGTCTATTTTCACCATCCGTTCTACACCGGCAGCGCTCACTCCGCCGAGGGGGCGGCGTTCGTCAAGGAGGCCTATCTCGACGTCATCGACGCCGCGAAGGTCGATGTCGTTTTCTGCGGGCACAATCACCTCTACGAACGGACGGCCCCTCTTCGCGGCGACAAGATCGTGGAGGATGGCAAGGGCACGGTGTACATCACCACCGGCGCCGGCGGCGCCCATCGTTATCCCGAGGGCAACGATCCGCCGGAGTACATTCTCGTTCACAATGACAAGGTGTTCAGCTTCACGCGCGTGGATGTGACCGCGGATAAGCTCGAGATTGTTCAGATCGGTGAGACCGGGGATGAACTGGATCGCTTCACGATCAAGTAGGCCAGCGACGCCGAAT
>CALLKH010000363.1 GCA_938008425.1 uncultured Planctomycetaceae bacterium
CCTTAATCAAGTAACTCTACCCGTGACCACGGTTCTGTCCAACCGTCGACCCACGTCAGACGTCTAAAGGGAGTGCTTCAAACAGCTGAGCCAAAGTCATGAACTGCTTGAGTTTACCCGAACGCAATGCGATTCTGGTTGCGCTCGCCGAGGGGTCGGGGATGAGCCCGGATCGCTTGACAAGAAGGAGTATCCGGCTTCTGATCATTGGAGGCTTTCGGCCCATTTTCCAAGCTCTTCCGAGGGGAATCTTCGCGCATGGCCAAACGAATTTGCGTAATCGGCGCAGGCCGCTGGGGTCGTAATCACATCAAGACGCTTCACACCCTCGGCTGCCTCGGCGGCATTGTCGAGTCATTCCCCGGCACGCGTGAAAAGATCAATTCGGAGTACCCCGACGTTCCCGTCTTCGCGAGCGTCAATGAGGCGCTCGCCCAGAGCTTTGACGGTTTCACCGTGGCAACGCCGGCCGAAACCCATTTCGAAATCGCCAAGTGTCTTATTGAGAACGGCAAGCCCGTTCTCGTCGAAAAGCCCATCACGCTCAAGGCCGCCGACGCCCACGCGCTGAACAAGCTCGCCAGGGAGCGGAAGGTTCCGCTCATGACCGGCCACGTGCTGCTCTTTCACCCGGCGATCGCCACGATCAAGACGATGATCGACAGCGGCAAGATCGGCCGCCTCCAGTATCTCTACAGCAACCGGCTCAATCTCGGCACCGTTCGATCCGAGGAGAACATCCTCTGGAGCTTCGCGCCGCACGACATCTCGATCTTCCAGCATCTGATCGGCAAGCTTCCGCAGGAGGTCGTCTCGCGCGGCGGGGCGTTCATTCAGCCGAAGATCCATGACAGCACGATGACAGTGCTGACCTATCCGGACAACATCGTCGGCCACATCTTCGTCAGCTGGCTGCATCCGTTCAAGGAGCATCGCCTCGTCGTCATCGGATCGAAGGGCATGCTCTCGTTCGACGACTCCTCCGAGGCCAAGGACATCCTCTTCTACGAAAAGGGGATCGACTGGATCAAGGGCGAGCCGATCAAGCGCGACGGGCCGACCGAAGCCATCCCCTACGAGAAGAAGGCGCCGCTCGCCGAAGAACTCAAGTACTTCATTGAGCACCTCGACGGCGCTCCACCGGAGATCGCCAACGGAGACAATGCCGCGTCGGTGCTGGAGATTCTTGAGAAGGCCACCGAAAGCCTGCTGACCGGCGGCGCGGTTTCCATCTCGGCTGCGAGCGCCGCGCCGCCCGCAAAGCTGCCGTACTACGTGCACCCGACCTCGTTCGTCGACGACGGCGTCACCATCGGCGAGGGCACCAAGATCTGGCACTTCTCACACATCCAGACCGGCACGACGATCGGAAAGAAGTGCTCACTGGGCCAGAACGTCAACGTGGGGAACCACGTCAAGATCGGCAACGGCGTCAAGGTGCAGAACAACGTCTCGATCTACGAAGGCGTCGAACTCGAGGATTACGTCTTCTGCGGGCCGTCGATGGTCTTCACCAACGTCATGGATCCGCGAAGCAAGTATCCGCAGCGCGGCACCGAGTTCTATCGCAAGACGCTCGTCAAGGAAGGCGCCTCAATCGGCGCGAACGCGACGATCGTCTGTGGCCACACCGTCGGCCGGCATGCGTTCATCGGCGCCGGCGCCGTGGTGACGAAGGACGTGCCCGACTACGCCATCATGAAGGGCGTACCGGCCAGGCAGAGCGGCTGGGCCTGCGAATGCGGCGAGTTCCTGCCGAAGTTCGAAAGCGAAGTCGGCTGCCCGCGATGCAAGATCAAGTACAGGCTGCAAAACGGAACGCTCTCGCCCGTGTAATGTCGGTCCCATGGGGTTGTCCCGGGCCTGTGATGCTTGATCCGCGTCGGATGGTGCCGCAATCGAGGCACACCTGCACAGCTACGTAAGGTCCGCGCTTCATGACCCGCCCGCCCGCCATGTTTACCGCTCGTGATCACCAGTACATGCACCGGGCGCTCGAGCTCGCTGCGAAGGGCGAAGGCCGCGTCGAACCCAATCCCATGGTCGGCTGCGTCATCGCAAAGGGCGCCAAAATGCTCGGCGAGGGCTGGCATCGAGAATTCGGCGGCCCTCACGCCGAGGTTCACGCCCTTCGCGCCGCCGGCGACGCCGCGCGCGGGGCCACCGCCTATGTCACGCTCGAACCTTGCAGCCATTTTGGAAAGACGCCGCCTTGCGCCGACGCGCTCATCGCCGCCGGTATCAAACGCGTCGTCGCCGCGATACCCGATCCGAATCCGATCGTGGCCGGCCGCGGACTCGAACGGCTTCGCAGTGCGGGAAT
>CALLKH010000364.1 GCA_938008425.1 uncultured Planctomycetaceae bacterium
GAATTCCGGGGACGAGGCAGGGCGGGTAACACATCAATTCCGTCAGTCACTTTACACTCGTTCATTTGCCGCCTGCCGAATCGATCATCTGGATCTGCCGTCCCGCATGAGGTGTCGGCGGATAGTTTCGGGAAAATGCGGTCGCAATTCGCTTTCGATACGAGCCGCGAAACGCCGTTGGAAACCAGGACAGACCCAGCGAATAGCGCTGATCCGTCATGTCACGGTTTCAGATCGCAGTTACCAACTTTTGGAGGAGTCAGGACTATGAAAAAGATTCTCACGATGGCGGCTGTACTAGCCATGTTTTCCACGCCGGCCATGGCGCAAATGTGGACTGAGGTCGGTGACGCGCCGGAAGGCGTCCCCGGTCGACAGGACACGCTTGGTGTCGGGCCACTGACATCGATCGTCGGTCAGATTAATCGCGGCGTCGGCGACCACACCGACACCTACTCGATCATCGTCACCGACGTTCAGCAGTTCTACGCCACGACGAAGTCCTTCTTCGGCGGAACGGCCACCACCGCCACCGGCGGCGTGGCTGACACCCGGCTGTGGCTGTGGGATGAGCTCGGAAATCCCCTGATCGCCAATGACGACGTCAATGATGCGTCCCTTGGCACGACCGACAACCTGCGTTCGTTCATCTCCGATCCGTCGACTTTCACGGCGAATACGGGCGAAGTGGTCGCCCCGACCGCAACAGGCATTTCACTCGTCGCGGGACAGAAGTATCTCCTGTCCATCTCGCTCTTCTCAAATGATCCCGACGATGCCGGCGGCGTGGACATCTTTAGTCTCGGCAGCGACTTCGACGCCCTTCACGGCCCGAATACCGCGGCCGGTCCGTTTGCCGGATGGGAAAACGGCGCTTCGACCACGGTCGCCGATTACACGATCGCCCTTCGCGGCGCGACGTTCTGCGCCGTTCCGGAGCCCGCTTCGCTGGCCCTGATCTCGATCGGCGCCATCGCCCTGCTTCGCCGACGACGCTAAGTCAAACGGCCGAAGCATTCACACGTTAACCAGAGAGACCCCCGTCAGACGGGGGTCTCTTTTTTTTGTCCTCTGCGGGATGCCGACAGAACCTGACGGCTTCAATCAGCCTTCAGGATTCCTGCGACGAATGTGTCTGTCGGAACGGCCCCGGTTCCGGCGACGAATTCGTCTATCCGAGCCGCCCCGTCTCCGGGGCGGTATGTATCGGCGCTGCATTCGATCGTTCTCGCAAATTGCGAATCCGCGAGTTCGATGAATCGTCACCGGGCTGAGACAGCCCGGCTCCGACATGCGTCGCCGTGATTCGCGTTTCCTGTTCAATCGCAACCGAAGTGGCAATAATGATTACCCGACATGCTCGACTCGAAGCCGCGAAACCTGAAGAGAATTCAACGCGCGCTGACCTGTCTGGTCATCGCCGGTTTCGCGTGCGGGTGCGATCGCCGCGCGGCTTCCGGCGTCACGATCCCGTCTCTCGACGGTCTGCCGGAAGTTGACCCCGCAGTCGTACAACTCATCGCGGGCATCCGTTCTGAAGTCGCTGCGACTCCCGACAACGGCCTGCTCTGGCGAAAGCTCGGTGAAGCCTTCGAAGCCAACGACTTTCTCGATCGAGCGGATCTATGCTATGAACGCGCCGTCAAACTCGCCGACCTGGACGCACACTCCTGGTACCGCCTGGCTGTTGTTCAATACGAACTCGGCAAACCGGACGCAGCACTCAAGGCACTCGAACGTTCGATCGAACTCTACCCCACCTACGGCCCCGCCTACTGGCGGCGTGGATTCTGGCTGCTCGACACCGGACAACCGCGCGACGCCGCCGCCGCCTTCAAGCACGCACTCACGATCAACCCGGCCGACACCTGTGCCTGCCTCGGCCTGGCCCGCGCACGCCTTGAGACTGACCAGTTCGATCGCGCGCTTGACGCCCTCGATAATTCGAGCCTCCGCAACAGTCCGAACCGTGCCTACGCCCATCACCTGCGCGGACTGATCTTCAAGAAGATGAACAAGCCCGATGACGCGGCGATCGAACTCGCCCTCGGCCGCGGCTCTGCGCCCGTGCTCGCCGATCCCTGGACGCTTGAACTGCGAAAGTGGCGGCGAAGCTATGCATCGCGCCTCAAAGAGGCGATCCAGGACGTGGCGAGCGGCCGCGCGAATGAAGCCATCCGTGATCTTGATGCGCTCCTCCGTGAACGCCCCGACGACTCGGTCACGGCCGTCACGCTGGCCGCGGCGTTCCTCGACCAGCGCGATGCCCCTCGCGCGATTGAAGTGCTCAACAAGGCACTGGAGCACAACAAGGACGACCACGCCATCCTCGTCAATCTCGCATGGGCTTATGCACACACCGGCAATGCCGACGAAGCGCTGAGGGACGCGGATCGCGCCACCGCCGTTGCACCGCATTTGACCGAGGCGTATCGCGTCAAGGCGGCCGTTCTGTTCGACCATCGGCGAGCGGCCGACGCCATCGAGGCCTTGAACCACGCGATTGAACTCGACCCGGCCGATGCAAACCTGCGATCGATGCGCGGCCTGTGCTTGGAGCAGACTTCAAAACCCGAGGAAGCGTCCGCCGACTACCGACGGGCGGCGGAAAGTAATGCCGCGCATGCCGACGCCTGGCTTGGGCTCGCCCGGTGCTCACTTCAACTAAACAGACTCGACGAGGCCCGCGAGGCGCTCACGTGGGCGACGCGAATCCTTGGACCGCGCGACCCGCGGGTGGCGGAACTCGCTCGCCAGGTTGGGGAACGCGCCGACGGCGCATCGACCTCAAACGCCAACCCGAATTCGCCCGGCCGGTGAGCCCGTGTCAGCATCGAAGGAGATCCGAAAGAATGCAGAGCCGCCACTGGCGCCAGTACACCCTGTCGAACTTCGCGTTCGCATCACTTTCAGCGATCATCTGCGTCGCCGGTTGCGATCGATCACCGGCGGTGAATCCTGAAGGTGATGCCCCCAAGGCGACACCAGTCGCGTGGTTCAACTCCGTCGCCGCCGAGCGCGGACTCGTCTGCACTTCCAACTCAGGCCACGTCGATCGTTACTGGTTTCCCGAGATGGCCGTCGGCGGCGGCGCTCTCTTCGACATGGACGGCGACGGCAACCTCGACGCCTACATCGTCACCGCCGGCGGCCTGTTCGACCCGCCGGAAAAGCGACCCGGCAATCGACTCTTTCGCAATCTCGGCGACGGCCGCTTTGAGGATGCAACCGAGGGCAGCGGCGCGGACGATCACGGCTACGGCATGGGTGTCGCTACCGGCGACTACGACAACGACGGCGATCTCGATCTCTACATCACTAACCTCGGCCCCAATGTCCTCCTGCGAAACGACGGCAACGGCCGATTCACCGATGTCACGTCCGAGGCCCGCGTGGCCGATCCCTCGTGGAGCACCTGCGCCGCGTTCCTCGACTACGACGCCGACGGCGATCTCGATCTCTTCGTCTCCAACTACGTTCGCTGGACCGCCCAGACCGAGGTCGAATGCTTCGGTCCCGCGGGACAACCGGATTATTGCAGCCCGAAGAACTACCGCGCCCCCGCGCCCGATACGCTCTATCGCAACGACGGCAACGGCGTCTTCACCGAGGTCTCGCGCGAGGCCGGGCTCGATCGCGCGTTCGGCAACGGCTTCGGCGTCCTCTGCGGCGATTTCACGGGCGACGGCCGCATCGACATCTTCGTCGCCAACGACGGCACCGTGAACCAGCTCTGGATCAACCAGGGTGACGGCCGATTCATCGACGAGGCGATCTCCCGCGGCTGCGCGATGGACCAGGCCGGCGGCGCCAAGGCGGGCATGGGCGTCGCGGCCGGCGACCTCGACGACGACGGCGACCTCGACCTGCTCGTCGTCAATCTTCGCAACGAAACCGATTCGCTCTACCTCAACAGCGGCGACTACTTCGAAGATCGAACCGCCGCCGCCGGCATCGCCGCCCACAGCCGGCCGTTCACGCGATTCGGCACGGCCTTCATCGACTTCGACCTCGACGGCCGGCTCGATCTCTACGAAGCCAACGGCCGCGTCACGCGCGGCAACCCGCTGTTTGGCGACAATCCCTACGCTGAACCGAATCTGCTCTTCCGCGGTTCCGCCGATGGCCGCTTCGTCGAAGTCGAACCGCGCGGCGGAACGGCGTCGCTCCTGTTCGGCGACAGTCGTGCGGCCGCCTTCGGCGACATCGACGACGACGGCGGCGTGGACATTCTCGTCGTCAACCGCGATGA
>CALLKH010000365.1 GCA_938008425.1 uncultured Planctomycetaceae bacterium
TTCACGCGGTCACCGGCCGTCACCGACTTTTTCTACCTGTACGCCGGAAGCGTCGGCAGGGTTTGAGCCGGCGAATGGTCCGCGTACGAGCCAGTATAGCACGGATCAGAGCAACGTGATGGAGAACTCCGACAAAACCCGTGAACCGCCCGCCGGCGTGGTGAATCTCTACAAGCCCGTCGGCCGATCGAGCGCGCAGTACGTCTATCGCCTCCGCCGCGTCTTTGGAATCCGCAAGGTCGGCCACGCGGGCACGCTCGACCCCTTCGCCGACGGCGTCCTGCTGGCGTGTGTCGGAAAGGCGACCAAACTGGTCGAGAGACTGATGGGCCTGCCCAAGCGTTATCGGACAACTTTGCGGCTCGGCGTGACCAACGCGACGTTCGACTCCGATCATCCGTTTGAGCCCCATCCGGACCCGCGAAAGCCGGAATCGGGGGACATTCAGTCGTTCCTGGATTCGCTCGTCGGCGTCACCGAACAGACCCCGCCGGCGTTCAGCGCCATCAAGCTGGGCGGCGTTCCCAGCTACAAGCTGGCCCGGAAAGGGCGTGAGGTGACGCTCGCCGCCCGGCCGGTTCGAATCGATGAGGCCCGCCTGCTGGCGTTCGAGTGGCCGAGCGCGACGATTGAAATCTTATGCGGCAGAGGAACTTACATTCGCTCGATTGCCCGCGACCTGGGCGAGGCGATGGCCTGCGGGGCGTGCTGTGAGACGCTGACCCGCCTTTCGGTGGGGCCGTTTGACATCGATTCCGCCGCCAGGCTCGACGTTCCGGAAGCCGACGTCGCGAATTCCCTTCTTTCGATTCCGACGGTGCTCGACCGAATCGCCCCCTTCGAGCGAAGCTGACCGGCGAGCGACCCTCCGACCCGATCTGTCGTGCCCTCGCCATGGCACTTCGATTTGACTCCGGCATATGTTCGGTTTATGTTAGGTGTAAGCCTCGCAGGAATTGCCGACCGGAGGAAAACCCAAGATGACATCAATCGCCGATGCACCCGTTCCGCTCGAGGCGCTCAGTGAGGGCCAGCGCCGTCTCGTCGAGAGGCACCTTCCCCTCGTCAACCTCACGCTTCGTCGCCACGCCGGGCTCATACGAGACGACCAGGTCGGCCGCGAGCATGCCGAGCTGTTTCAAGAGGGCGCGATCGCGCTGGCCGAGGCGATCAAGCATCACGACCCCGCGCGGCACGGCGATTTTCCCGCCTTCGCCATGGCCCGCATTCACTTCGCCATCAGCCGCTTCGCCCATGAGCACTCGGGTGTCATCCGCGTGCCATTCATCGCCCAGCGAAGGCAGCGCGATCAGCAGAAGGCATCCACCGCCGCGCAACCGGCCGTCGAGGCGCTTCCCCGGGTCACAAGGTCAGAGCATGGAATGACATCGCTGCCGTCCCGCTCAACGTTTTACTCTGACGAAGCTGCACGGCCGGACGCGATCGACCGCCCGACGCTTGGCGATCTGATTCGCGATCGCATCGACGCCGCAGGGCGTCGCGCGATCGCCGAGATGAAGTCGTCACCGCGAATGCGGCGGGACTCCAGCGGGATCATCGAAGAGTGTCACGCCGAGCGCTGGTCGATCCCCGATCCCGAGTCTCGCACGCCGATCCGGCAGCTTTGCCGGTCGCTGGGCTGCTCAATGGGGCGGATCACGCACTCCGAGGAACGCTACCGCAAGCTGGTGGTGGCCGCTTTAGAGGAGGATGAAGACTACGAACGGCTCCGCGAACTGGTGCGCCGGCACCCGGCGGGTTATCGGCATCGACCGCTCGACCATGAGGGCCGAAGCTCGGAGTCGGCGAAACGGCGCAAGCTCGATCCGCGGTGAAGCGGACTTCGGGCGAATGCGGCTCCGCCGAAGGGGTCCGCGACTGCCCGGCAACCCTGGCCGGTCATCGGCAACGTGCCTGGCCGTTGAGCCTGATTATCGATGGAAAGAAGGCTGGCCTGACGCCGCCGGGCATGCGGCCGCGGGGGAGATCGTCTATGATTATGGTGCAGAGCAGGCCGGGCGGTCGCTCGGCGTCGCAAGGCGCCGGGAGGAAAGTCCGAACTGGGCAGGGCACGGTGGCGGCTAACGGCCGCCGGCGGCGACGCCAGGGATAGTGCCACAGAAAAGACACCGCCGATGGATGGCGCCCTCGAGACGTCATCACAGGCAAGGGTGAAATGGTGCGGTAAGAGCGCACCGCGCGGCCGGTGACGGTCGCGGCAGGGTAAACCCCACCGCCAGCAAGCCCATGTAAGCGGCAACCGGATGCGGCCGTGCGAAAGCGCGGCGGCGTTCGGACGAGGCGGCCCGCCTCGTTTGAGTCGCGGGTAGGGTGCTGGAGCCGACGGGCAACCGATCGGCCAAGAGAAATGACCGTCGCCGCTTGATCGTTCGCGATCGGGCGGGACAGAATTCGGCTTACAGGCCTGCTCTGCACTTTTTTTCAAGCTCGATCGCGAGTGCCGCGTGAGGGCCCGCCCGCAGGAAGATCGCTCGAATTTCAAGTGCAACCTCTCGCCGCAACCCGTTTACATTCCAGAGATTAGCACAGGCCGCCGATGTTAAATCAGGCGGTGTCTGTCGGCTCGCCACGCTGTTTGACAGAGGGGGGCGGCTTCCTACAATGGCGTCGCTTAGGCTTCATGGACCCTCGCAGCGGTCGGTCCGCGCGGCACGTAAACTTCCGCCGTACAAATTGTTGCACTCGGAAAAATCCTCCATGCCATCTGTGAATCTTCGCCGCGTCGTCGCATGTGTTCTCGTGATCGCCCCGTTTCAGTTTTTCCTCGGCTGCGATCCCGATCGAACATCGTTGAGTGAAATCCGGGAGTCCGCGTACGAGCCCGCCTCGATCACCGCGGGCGACGCCGACTCCGATCGCCTGCTGCCCGAACTTCCGAAGATCGACGCGCCGCCGCCCGCGGAACTGTCGGGCAATGTCGCGCCGGCCGACGTGACGATGGACAGTTCGATCTGGATGCATATTCCCGATCCGAGCGTCGCCCCCGACGTGCTCGACAAGCGGCTGGAACTGACGCGCTTCGGGCAGGAATCGATTCGCAAGGAGTATGTCGATACCTACGACGAGACCGAGCGACTGATCGAAGAAATCAAACGGCCGAAGCAGTTTCGTCTGACGCTGGCGGACGCGCTTCGGCGGGCGCTTCAGAACAACTACCAGATCAAGGTGGACGGCTACGCGCCGGCGATCAGCACGGCCCAGATCGTGCAGGCCGAGGCCGCGTTCGACGCCGCGTTCTTCGCCAACATCAACCGCAACAACACCGACCGGCCTTCACCGAGTCAGCTCGCGGCGACCCAGACCGACACGACGCAGGTGTCGGGCGGCATCCGGAAGCTGCTGGCCACCGGCGCGAGCATGACGCTCACGCAGGCCATGATTCGGGTCGACAATCCGGGATTCGCATTCCAGACCATCAACCCGTCGTGGACGCACAATTTCATCGTTGAGCTTCGGCAGCC
>CALLKH010000366.1 GCA_938008425.1 uncultured Planctomycetaceae bacterium
GCTTCGCGGGCGTCGCCGGATTGGCAGCGGCGGTTTCGGCCTTGTCGATCATTCGATCGAACAACTCGATGATCTGCATCTGGTTCTTTTCGCGGGCGATGTCGATCGGCGTCTGGCCGGCCATGGATTTTCGATCGGTCTTTGCGCCGTGAGCCAATAGCGCTTCGGCGGCGCCGACCCGGCCGAACTCGGCGGCGTAGTGCAAAGCGGTCATGCCGCGCCGGTCGAACTCGTCGACCTTGGCACCGTGGTCCGTCAGAAGATGCACGACGTTCGTCGCGCCGGTGATCGCCGCGAGCATGAGCGGCGTTCGCATCGCTTCGTCCTTCACTTCGATATTCGCACCCTGCTCGATGAGCACGCGGGCGGCGCTGGTCTGGCCGTTCATCGAGGCCCAGAAAAGCGGCGAGCCGAGCGCGGTGCCGTTGCCGTTGACCAGTGAGGCATCCTTGCGGATGAAGGCGAGCGTTTCACCGACGAGGCCAAGGCCGGCCGCGGACAGAATGTCGAGTTCGGCGCCGTTGGCCTGAAGGATCGTTCCGGACTCGACAAATCCCGAGAAGACGGCGGCATTGATCGGCGTCCACCCCGTCTTGGTCGACTTCGCGTTCACGTCGGCGCCGTGCTGGAGCAGAAGCCTCAGGATCGAGAGATGCCCTTCCTGCGCGGCGATGTAGAGCGGCGTCTCGCCGAAGTCATTTCGTGCGTCGACCTTCGCGCCTTTTTGAACGAGCGTTTTCGCGATTTCCAGGCGGTTGGCGTAGGCGGCCAGGTGGAGTGCGGTCCACTTCTCGCGAAGCTCGCGGAATGCCACGGTTCCGTCATCCCGGTCGATCTTCATTCGCGACGGCCCGGTGGCGAGATTGACGTTGGCGCCGCTTGCGATGAGGAAGCTGAAGGCGTTGAGGCGGTTCTTGATGACCGAGATGTGCAAGGGCGTCATGCCGTCGCCGTCGCGGGCATTGAGTAGCGCCATATCCTTCGCCAGCCAGCGTCGCAGGGCGTCGTTGTTGTCGTCGCGAACGGCGCGGTGGATCGACGGGCGCGGTTCGTCTGCAGAAACATCAGCGGGCAATGCGCCGGTCAGCGAAAGTATCGCACCAAACGCGCATATGGCGCGGTTCCGAATTCTGCAAAGGGCATTAAGGCACATGGACCACACCTCCTGTGGGCGGAAGGGCCGGCGATCGATCCTTCGACCGCATCTGCGATGCTTCCGCATTGTATTCGCTACGGTCTGCCGACTCCATCCCGTCCGGGACTTCGCAGCGCTTTGTCAATGTGAAACGTCAAACGTGACGAAGGGACATTTCGGCGGGGAATTCTCAAGAAACCCTGGCGATGCGTACGGATACCCGGAATCGAGAATCATGCGCCTCCCCCTGTGACATACCTTCGGCTGAATGACGCCTGCGACGTGAGCGGTCCCCATTCGGTGACGTGGGCTGAGGGATTATTGCGTCCGCCGTGTAGGGGACCGCCATCCGAGTGCGGTAGTGGTCACCCGGATGAGGGCGTCGCTTCGGAAAGTGGACCGTCACGGTAGCTCGGAGAATCGTGGGTCCGAGGATCGAGTGCAGTTCACATACTCCCTCAGAGACCACCGACTCGCCCCTGTCGCGCTGCCAAACAAGGCTGCCAATGTGACATCATTCACGATCGGCCCGTGACATAAGTCGTTGCAATATCACGATTAACGCGAGGGTAATCGGTTCTGGAATGGGATGTGCAGTGGTTCATGGCGTGTGGCGCAGGAAACCGATTCAAATGCGCCGGGAAAGGAACTGTTTTAAACAAAATGAACGCCGAACGCCTCACCGTCAAATCGATCGAAGCCCTTCAGTCGGCCGAGAGGCTGGCGCAGTCGCAGGGTCATGCCGAGCTCCTGCCGCTGCATCTGCTTTCCGCGCTGGTGAATCCGATGCCCGGGTTGGGGGCGTCGGGCGGTGGCGAGGAGTCGCTGGCCGTACCGCTGCTTCAGAAGGCGGGGGCGTCGGTTTCCCAGATTCGCAGCTTGATCGAGGCCGAACTCGGTCGGCTGCCAAAGGTCAGCGGAACGCAGCCCTCGATGTCGCGCGGCTTGCAGCAGGTCCTCCAGGAGGCCGAATCGCTGGCCGCGAAGATGAAGGACCAGTACATCTCGGTGGAACACCTGCTGATCGCGCTGGCCGACGTCGGGGGCGATGCAAAAGAGATTCTGTCGGTCAGCGGCGGGCGAAAGGACGCCCTCCAGTCGGCGCTGAAGCAGATTCGCGGCGGCGCGACGGTCAATTCACAGAACCCCGAAGACACCTACCAGGCGCTTGAGCGTTACGGCAAGGACCTCGTCGCCCTCGCCCGGCAGGGCAAGCTCGACCCGGTCATCGGCCGCGACGACGAGGTTCGCCGAGTGATGCAGGTGCTGGCGCGGCGGACCAAGAACAACCCGGTGCTCATCGGCGAGCCGGGCGTCGGCAAGACGGCCATCGTGGAGGGGCTTGCCCAGCGGATTCTCGCGGGTGACGTACCGGAGGCACTGAAGAACAAGCGCGTCGTCGCGCTGGACATGGGGGCGCTCGTCGCCGGGGCCAAGTATCGCGGCGAATTCGAGGAGCGGCTCAAGGCGGTCGTGCGCGAGGTCGTCGAGGCGGCGGGACAGGTGATCCTGTTCATCGACGAACTGCACACGGTGGTCGGCGCGGGTCGCGCCGAGGGCGCGGTCGATGCGGGCAACCTGCTCAAACCGGCGCTCGCCCGGGGTGAACTGCGCTGCATCGGCGCGACGACGCTCGACGAGTACCGCCAGCACATCGAAAAGGACAAGGCGCTGGAGCGCCGGTTCCAGACGGTGTACGTCGGCGAGCCGACGGTCGAGGACACCATTGCCATTCTTCGCGGCCTCAAGCCGCGCTACGACGCCCACCACGGCGTGCGGATCCAGGACAGCGCCCTCGTCGCGGCCGCTACGCTGTCGCACCGCTACATCAGCGGCCGTCACCTGCCCGACAAGGCGATCGACCTGATCGACGAGGCGGCGTCGCGCCTGCGCATTGAAAACGACTCGATGCCGGCGGAGCTGGACCTCCTGCGCCGACGAATCGCCCAGCTTGAGATTGAGCGTGAGGCGCTGAAGAAGGAGCGCGACGAGGCGAGCCGCCGGCAGATCAAGCAGACCGAGAAAGACCTGGCCGACCTCAAGTCGCAGGATGCGGCGCTGACGACGAAATGGGAAAACGAAAAGAACGCCATCCTCGCCATCAAGGCGATCAAGGAACAGATTGAGTCGAAGCAACTTGAGCTTGAGGAGGCCCGGCGCAAGTACGACTGGGGGTCGGCCGCACGGATCGAGCGCGGCGAAATCCCCGAGCTGGAGCGAAAGCTCGTCGAGGCCGAGCGGGCGATGGCTGATCTGCACGTGCAGGGCGGCGGTCTGCTGCGCGAAGAGGTGACGGCCGAGGAGATCGCCGAGATCGTCAGCAAGTGGACCGGCGTGCCGGTCGCGCGGATGCTCGAGGGCGAGAAGGAAAAGCTCCTGAAGATGGAGGATCGTCTGCACGAGCGCGTGGTCGGGCAGGAGGAAGCGGTTCGCGCGGTGTCGGACGCGGTGCGCCGGTCGCGCGCCGGGCTCGGCGATCCGAATCGGCCGATCGGTTCGTTTCTGTTCCTCGGTCCGACGGGCGTTGGTAAGACGGAGCTCTGCAAGGCGCTGGCGCAGTTTCTGTTCGACGACGAAGCCGCGTTCGTTCGCATCGACATGAGCGAGTTCATGGAGCAGCACAGCGTCGCGCGGCTCATCGGCGCGCCGCCGGGCTATGTCGGCTACGAAGAGGGCGGCCGACTGACCGAGGCGGTGCATCGACGGCCGTACTGCGTGATTCTGCTTGATGAGATCGAAAAGGCGCATCGCGACGTGTTTAACGTGCTGCTCCAGGTGCTCGATGACGGCCGACTGACGGATGGCCACGGCCGAACGGTGGATTTTCGCAACACGATCATCGCGATGACGAGCAACATCGGCAGCGAGCACATCGCGCGGCTGTCCGGCGAGAGCGTCGCGTCAGAGGGGAGCGGGGGCACGAGGGGCGGCGCGGGCACTGAGCCGCTCGACATTGAGATTGAAATGGCGGTGCGCGAGGAGCTGAAGCGGCACTTCCGACCGGAGTTCCTCAACCGCATCGACGAGACGATCATCTTCCACCGCCTGTCGCGTGAGGACCTGGTGCGGATCGTGGATGTGCAGACGGACTATCTGCGCAGGCGGCTGGCGGATCGTGACATGGTGCTGACGCTCTCGCAGGCGGCCAAGGACAAGCTCGCCCGCGACGGCTACGACCCGGCATATGGCGCGCGGCCGCTCAAGCGGTTGATTCAGCAGGAGATCGAGAATCCGCTGGCGCGTCGGATTCTCTCGGGCGAATTCGCCGCGGGAGACCGGATCAGCGTCGGCACGAACGGCGGCGGGGCGTTTCACTTTGACAAGGGGTAGGCGCCGCGGTTGACGTCAAATCGATCGAAGCGCCTCAATCAGCCTGCGCCCCCGATCCGGATTGAGCTGCGCCACATGGGCCGCGCGGCCCAGCAGGTAGGCGCGGAAGTCCGGCCGGTTGTCGCGGTTCTGGGCGTCGAGCCCGGTTTTCTTCGCGTTGTGGATGATCGCCTTGAGGCGGTCGTATTCGTCGCGGGCGACGTTGACCCGGCGGTTCACGACAACGCCGGTGACCTGCTGTCGCTCGCCCGATCGCATGAAGCGGCGCTTGCGATAGTTCTCCGCGAAGCCCTCAGACCGGATGATGGTGTGCAGGAGCAGCAGAAAGCGAATCATGCCGCGCTTGAACGGCTCGTCACCGGAGAATGTCAAATCGTCGGCATACCGCGTGTACGTCGCGTCGAACTTCTTCGCAAGCCCCGCCAGTCGACGGTCGAGCCGGAGACAGGCGAGGTTGGCCAGCGCCGGACTGGTCGGAGCGCCCTGCACGGCGTGGCGCGGCGCCCTGCGCATGACCCAGTGGCCGCCGATGCCTCGTTCGGGCTGGCCGAGTTGGGGAGAATGGGTGCAGAGTCGCGCGAGCCAGCGCGATACCTCGCTGCCGTAGCCGAGGTGTCGAAAGACGCCGAAGACCTGTTGAACACGGATGTGTTCGAAGAAGTCCCTCAGGTCGAGATTCACGATGAGCTTTCGGCCGACGTGCGAGGCAGCATTCGTGACGATTGAGCGGGTGCGAACAAATCCATGTGTGGCGCCATTGACCGGAGCGCGGTCAAGAATCTCCGCCTTGATTTTCCGCTGTATCGCCTTGAGCCGGGGCCTGGGGCTGCAGATGATCCGCACGCCGTAGCGCTTTTTCTTCGCCGCCCACTCGATGTAATTGGATTTTCCGGGGCGTACCCGCCGCCCGGGATTGGCCAGCGCGAGCAGCGCCTTGAAGTCGCATCCGGTCCAGCGAAGCACATCATCGGTGTTCTCGAGCAGCGGCAGGTCGAGTTCGGAAAGCCGCTGCACATTCGATGGCGTCTGCTTCAGGTTTTTGGAATTGGGCAGCAGAACTCGCCGGGGGGACGTCGTCTCTCGAAGTTCGCCGGCGCCGCCGGAGGCCGGGTCGCATCGCCATGTCTTGCCGGAGACATGGTTCATGTGCTCGGCCGCGCGTGAGACGCGCTTCGACTCCAGTGCAATCCACAGGGCAAGAATCAAGAAGAGCGCGAGCGGTCCGCCGAAGCAGACCCACATCCATGTTGAGAGTGCGAACATTGCATTCGGCCCGGATCGTCGCGGCCGGCGAGCGGGCGCGCCGCGTCGATTGATGAATTAGAAAAGCGCGGGGCGGAG
>CALLKH010000367.1 GCA_938008425.1 uncultured Planctomycetaceae bacterium
CCGTCGAGAATCCACCGCTCACCCGCCTCGAAAATGCCCGGTATGCCGCCCTGGCGTTCGAACTTGATCTGAATGCTGTCGATCTCCTCGGCCTCAAACACGATGTGAAACTCTTCTCCGCTGCGGTCGCAGAACGGCGCGGACTGCACGCTGCTGTCGAACGCGCTTCGGTCGAGCGCCACACGATCCACAAATTCCGCGCCCTGCGGGATTCCGCCGAATCGACCGGCATGCCCTAGGTAGCGATATTGCGGATACTCCAGTTCCCCGCCGGTGCCCTCATCCGCGTCGAGGTCGAACTCGATGTAGCCGAATACCGGATAGGGGCCGTACTTGTAGGGATCATAGACCGGCCATTCGTCTTCAAGCGCCAGCGGTCCGGGCGGATTGATCAGCCCGTGGAAGACCAGGTCGATACGCGCATACGCGCCCGCAGAGTTCCACGCACCGACGAAGGCATCCTGATGTGGTGTCGTCGGTGTGAACTTTCCGAGCCGGAGTTCGACCAGGTCGGGCAGCCGGTGCACCTCCGGATCGATCGCCCCCGCATTGCCCGTGTCCGTGCGTCGTACGGCGGCGTCCTCCGGATCCGAGATCACGCGCGGGTGCTGTGCGTGCGCGGGGCGCCCGGACCCCGCAAGCATCAGGAACGCGATGATGAGCGCGGAGGACGAAAACGCATGACCGGGATTGAACAACGACTTCATTCGAACAACCTACTCCCCTGGCGGTTGAAACTCACTTAACGCCCCACCCACTTCTCACGCCTTCTCCAGGCTCTTGTTCAACCGATACCGAAGCGCCTCGCGTGTGATCCCCAGGATTCGGGCGGCGCGGCTCAGGTTCTGGTTCGTGAATTCAAACGCGGCCAGCAGAATCGTCTGCTCGACCTCATCCAGCGTCGGCGTGCCATTCTCGAAGTCCATTGTGATGTGGCGGCCGCCGGCCAGCTCGATTTGCACATGGCCGTCCACCGCCGTCGCCGGCTGCGTATCGCGCGGCAGCGGCAGGTCGGCGGCCTCGATCAGATTGCCGTCGATCTGGAGAATGCAGCTTTCGATGAGATGACTCAGCTCGCGAACATTGCCGCGCCAGGGATGACGTTTCATCGCGGCCAGCGCCCCGTCGGAGAATCGCTTCGGCGAAAGACCGAAACGCTGACAGTGTGCGGAAACGAAATAGTCCGCCAGCAGCGAAATATCATCGGCCCGCTCGCGCAGCGACGGCAACTCGATGTGCACGACGCGCAGTCGGTGGTAGAGATCGCGCCTGAACTCATCGGCATCGACCGCCGCCTGAAGGTCGCGATTCGTCGCCGCGATGATGTGCACGTTGATCGGCCGCGCCTCGGTGGCGCCGACCGGCCGAATTTCGCGATGCTCGATCGCATGCAGAAGCTTGGCCTGCATCTCCATGCTCATGTGGCCGATTTCGTCGAGAAAGATCGTCCCGCCCTCAGCCACTTCGAAGAGCCCGCGCTTGGCCTGCGAGGCGCTCGTAAACGCCCCCTTGAGATGGCCGAAAAGCTCGGACTCGAACAGCGTCGCGGGCAGTGCCGTGCAATTGACCTGGATGAAGGGCCTGGCGGCGCGCGGTCCGTCATAATGAATCGCGCGGGCGGCGAGATCCTTGCCGCTGCCGGTTTCGCCGGTGATGAGAACCGTCGGCGGCTCAGAGAGAGCGAGAACCTTCGTGCGGGTCAATCGCTGTATTGTGTCCTTGAGCGACTGAATCGGCGCCGACTCGCCGATGATCCGGTCAAGCCCGCTGCTGCTTTCTTCGCGACTGCGAAGAAAGGCGAGATTATCGCTGACGCGCTGCTGGGTGACGCACCGTTCGACGACGAGCAGCAGCTCCTCCATGTCGACCGGCTTCGTGAGATACTCCGTCGCGCCCGCCTTCATCGCGTCGACCGCGATTCGCTCGTTGCCGTGGGCGGTGATGACCACGACGCTCGAGGACGGCGACTCGATCTTCAGCTTCGGCAGCAGTTCGAGCCCGTCACCGTCCGGCAGCCGCAGATCCAGCAGAATGACGTCCGGCAGAAAGCCGGCGCAGCGCGCCTGCGCATCCTTGCAGTTGTGCGCGGTCTGGGCCTCATGACCGTGAATGCGCAGCTTGTCGCGCACGTTCTTGGACAGGACCAGTTCGTCTTCGATGATGAGTACACGTGCCATACCGTCTTCTCCATGAACCGTGTCGAACCGCGGCCCCGGGCCGCCGATTCGATTACAGCAGGTTCATCATTTCAATCCTTCGGCGACCACGGCCGCTTCGGACCGGTCGCATCAGCGGAAGCGTGACTTCAAACCGCGCGCCGCCGGCGCGGCCGTTCGAGAGCACAATGTCGCCGCCGTGCAGCTTGGCGACGCGTTTGACCGTGGCGAGCCCGATGCCTGTGCCGGTGGGCTTGGTCGTGAAGAACAGGTCGAAAATCCGGTTTCGAATGCCGTCCGGGACGCCCGCGCCCTGATCCTCCACCACGATGACGGCATCGGTTCCCGATGCCGACCGCGAGCATGCCACCCGAACGACA
>CALLKH010000368.1 GCA_938008425.1 uncultured Planctomycetaceae bacterium
ACGCCAACAGCGCCTGGAATTTTGACAAGGCGATGGAGCGGCTGACCGCCTGGCGAGACCTGCCGATCACCTGCTGCGAGCAGCCCATGCCGCGTTCGGTTCATGCGGACTGGCCGCGACTCGCGGCGGAATCACCGATCGCCCTGATGGCCGACGAATCGCTGGTGAACATGACCGACGCCGAGTGGCTCATCGAGCGCAAGGCGGTGCGGTGGTTCAACATTCGGATCAGCAAGAATGGCGGACTGATTCCCGCCATCAAGCTCGCGATCCTCGCCCGCAAGCACAACCTGTTCTATCAGCTCGGCTGCATGGTCGGTGAGACGAGCATCCTGTCGGCCGCGGGTCGATGGTTCCTGCAACTGGTGCCGAATGTTCGATTCGCGGAGGGCAGCTTCGGGAAGTTTCTACTCACCGATGACGTCGTACAGAAACCGCTGCGATTTGGCTTCGGCGGACGGTGGAAACCGATGACCGGCCCGGGTCTCGGCGTGCAGGTTTTTCCGAGCAAACTTGAGAAACTCGTCGTGGGGGAGCCGATCGAAATCCGCTTCTGAAGCGAAGCGCTCGCCGCCGTGAGCGGAGCCCGAACAGGCTGCGACGCCCGACTCGATTTACTTCTTTCGTCGGAGCGGCAGGCGAATGGTCACCTCGGTCCCCTGCCCGACAGTCGACTTCAACCGGATGCTGCCGCCCATTTCCGCCACCAGCCCATGAACCGCCGCAAGACCCAGCCCGATATTCTCAACATCTCCTCCGCTCGACAACTCGCCCTTGGTGGTGAAGAACGGTTCGAAAATGTGCTCCTGAAGATCGGCCGGTATGCCGCAACCATTGTCGGCCACGCGGATGACCGCTTCTTCCTGTTGCTGCGAGATCGAGAGCGTGAGTACGCCGCCGGCGCTCATCGCTTCAATTGAGTTCTGCGCGATGCTGTCCAGCACTGTAAGAAGGCGCTGGGCCTCATAGGGATCGGAGTCCACGGACGCGAACTCCGTCTTGATCTCAATGCCGGCGATCTTGGCCCGCGTGCGAATTCGCTCGACGAAATCCTCGACGATCTGGCTGAGCTGCTTCCATTCGACCAGTTCGTTCTCAGCTTCGGCAAAGGCTGCGAGTTGATTGGTGATTCGCGTGGCGCGGCCGATCGACTGGCCCAGCATTCGCAGCGTTCGCCGCAGTTCGCGCGGGCTGTCGCTGCCGAGAACGTAGTCGATGCTGGTGAGCATCCCGCCGAGAATATTGTTGAAATGATGCGCGACGGCGCCGGACATCCGGCCGAGCGACGCCATTCGGCGCGACTGGGCCAATTCGTGCGACATTTTCTTTCGCTGCGTGATGTCGCGCATACCGGCCGATGCGCCGATGCATTCGCCCTGATCGTTCATGATCGGCGAGATGATGAGCACGAGCGTCGTCTTGTCGCCGTCATCGCTCGGATACTTCACCTCCGTCTCGCGCGGTTCGCCGAGCGACATGGATTCCTCAAACAGGAGCCGCGCCGGTTCGCGATCGGGATCGTGGAGGATGTCCAGGAACGGCGATCCGACCATTTCGTCCATCGAGCGCTGGAAGTGACGCGCCGCCTGCCCATTCCAGAAAACGATGTTGAGAGAGCGATCGACGGAAATGCAGATGAACCCAAGCCCTTCGCAGAGACGTCGGAAATAGTCGCCGCCGATGGATTCCATCATGCCAACCTCATTCGGCCTTTCACGGAGTCCTCGACGGTGTCGCCGGCGAATCAACGAATCGAACGATGGGACTGATTATATAAATTCGATCGCGAGCCGTCACGCCGTCGCCGGCCGGCTGGGTGGCGGTTTCAACGACCTTGTCGTCCTTGACGGGACGTTCGTCGGTGAAGAACAGCCGGCCGAGCAGGGATTTTCCCTCGCTCCTGCCATCAGGACCGATCACAAGAAATCCGCCCTCGGGAATCTCCGCCATGATCTCCAAATCCGGAAATGTCTGTTTCCGCTCTTCCGGCATCTCGCGATAACGCCCCTCGGCATCCCGCACCCAGCGAACAGGACCAGGCGGCTCCTCCACCTCGGGAGTGACCCGCACGAGTAGCTCACGCAAATCGGCCGACCGGAATTCGAAACGCATGATGAATCTCAGACGCGGCTCGGTCAGATCCATGCCCCGAAGTTTCCCGCGGCGGTCGAAGAGAAAAATGCTCGACCACTCCGGACCGGGGCCCAGTTCGACGCTCACCGGCCGATCGATGTCGGGAGTCACCTCATCCATCGCGAGTCTCACGCCGGTGGTGCCGTCGAGAAACTCCGTCAATGCATCGCGATCGGAGTTCCGGCCGATCGCCGCCTGAAACCCGTTTGACGCCAGGCGAAGCGTCAGGTCGGAATTCGGAAGCGCGCCGCGAGCAATCGACCAGAGCCGCGACCCCTCCTGGAATGTTCCCTTCGGCGCGGTGATGAGATGGACGCG
>CALLKH010000369.1 GCA_938008425.1 uncultured Planctomycetaceae bacterium
TCGAACCCCCAACCGCCGGTTTTGGAAACCGGTGCTCTACCAATTGAGCTACGCGCCTGTTTTCCGCCACATCGATGGCGGAGAACGTTCGCTCGTGGCAGCGGGCCCTCATCGGCACCGGAGGATCGCACGGGGCGAAACCAACCGGGGCAGGGGGGCGCGGACGCCGACACGCCGAGCCGGTTACTTCCTCTTGATTTTATGCGAAGTGTGCCTGCGGTCGACCTTGCAATACTTATTCAGGCCTTCCTTGATGCCCTCGGGAATGCCCGCCTTGGCATTGACCTCGGTGCGATAATTCAGATTATCGCACTCTTTGCACTGCAACCACACAAATTCGCGCTTACTAGCCTTCGCCATGGTTCTTCAACCTTCATGCCGCCCGCGACCCATTCGCGGGGCCTCTGACGGGCCGAAAACCCGGCAGACTCAAAAGTAAGGCGGCCTGGCCGACGCATCGACCAGGCCGGCCTGTCTCTTCACTTGGTGAAACTATGCAATGATCTTGGTCACGACGCCCGAGCCGACGGTGCGACCACCTTCGCGAACCGCGAAGCGGACACCCTCTTCCAGGGCGACGGGGTAGACCAATTCAACTTCCAGCGAAACGTTGTCGCCGGGCATGCACATTTCCGCGCCGCCGAGAAGCTTCAGGCTTCCGGTCACGTCCGTCGTGCGGACGTAGAACTGCGGGCGGTAGTTGTTGAAGAACGGCGTGTGTCGGCCGCCTTCCTCTTTCGTCAGAACGTAAACCTCGGCCTGGAACTTGGTGTGCGGCGTGATCGAGCCGGGCTTGGCGAGAACCTGGCCGCGCTCCAGTTCGTTCTTTTCAACGCCGCGGAGAAGAAGACCGACGTTGTCGCCGGCCTGGCCTTCGTCGAGCGTCTTGTTGAACATTTCGACGCCGGTGACCGTGGTTCGCCGGTTTTCCTTGGCAAGGCCGATGACTTCGACTTCCTCGCCGACCTTGATGATGCCGCGCTCGATTCGGCCGGTGCCGACCGTTCCGCGGCCCTTGATGCTGAAGACGTCTTCGATCGGCATCAGGAAGGGCTTGTCCTGCTCGCGCTGGGGCTCAGGAATGTGGGCGTCAAGCGCGTCCATGAGGTCGCTGATGCACTTGTTGGCCTCGGGATCCTTCGGATTCAGGAGGGCCTTGTTCGCCTGGCCGCGAATAACCGGCACTGTGTCGCCGGGGAAGTCATACTTCTTCAGAAGATCGCGAACTTCCTCTTCGACGAGGTCGAGCAGCTCAGGGTCGTCGAGCAGGTCGATCTTGTTAAGGAAGACGACGAGCTGCGGCACGTTGACCTGGCGGGCAAGCAGAACGTGCTCGCGCGTCTGGGGCATCGGGCCGTCAGCGGCGCTGACGACGAGGACCGCGCCGTCCATCTGGGCGGCGCCGGTGATCATGTTCTTGACGTAGTCGGCGTGGCCCGGGCAGTCGACGTGGGCGTAGTGCCGCTTGTCGGACTCATACTCCACGTGCGACGTGGCGATGGTCAGAATCTTGGTCGGGTCGCGCCGACCGTCCTTTTCGGACGCCTTGGCGACTTCGTCGTACGCCTTGAACTTGGCGAGCCCCTTGGCCGCCTGCACCGCGGTGATCGCTGCCGTCAACGTGGTCTTACCATGGTCGACGTGACCGATCGTGCCGACGTTCACGTGTGGTTTCGTTCGTTCAAACTTTTCCTTGGCCATGCCAGCGATTCCTCCGCGAGCCTTGTCGCAATCGTTACCTAAAGGTGACTTTCCTCTGTTATTTGTCCGTTCAACTCAACTAAAAGTCGGGACGCCGTGGCCAACGCGGGTTTGGCCGGGGCCCCGACGCGCAAATCATCCAATAATCGAAGCGAGCCGGGGACGCAATGCATCCAGCGGCGAGGCCGCGCGGATCGCCGCGGGACACGAAGTCGTAACGTCGTGAACCGCTTTCGCCGTTCAGGAGAGGCGGCGCCCGGCATAAAGCGCGTCGCCCCGTCGGAAAGCTGCTGACGGGACTTGAACCCGTGACCTCGTCCTTACCAAGGACGCGCTCTACCAACTGAGCTACAGCAGCGACTGCGAGCTCTCGCGCGCTGGTCACGGCCCCGCATCCGTTCCGGCCGCACACAAAAGCATGCGCCGACGGGAAATAAGACCCGTGAGTATAAGGGGAATCGGTAAGCCGTCAATCGCTTCGCGTGGTTTGAGTTATGGCCCTTAAATCGGGGCACCAAAGTGCGATCGGACTTACGCCGGGTGATGCAAGTCCATCTGGAATCAGGGTTTGTATGAATCGAGTGCGGGCGACGCGGCGCCGCGGCCTTGGAGGCCCCCGATCAGGGGTTGGCGGAGGTCGAAGATGACGTAGCGTTCGCCCATCAATTGCTCCGGATGAAGGCGCCGAAGCGGCTTGAGTCCGGCGCTGAACCGGACGGCGTCGTCGAGTCGCATCACGAAGAGCGCATGACTGTCGGCAAGTTCGACCACCCGGTTGAAATCGGGCTCAACGGTGAACGCGCGATCGGCGTAGTACGCGAATTGCGGCGGGATGATGTTGCGAAACGTGTAGCCGCCGCGCGTTTCGACGAACGTGGGATCTCGAAACAAAACGATGCGATCGTCGGGGCGCGTCAACTCGGCGATTCCGCGCCATGCATTTACATCCGCTTCAAGCGACGGGGGGTGGGCCGAATAATAGCGATGAATACCGCTGATTTCATGGCTGAGTGTCGTGGCGACGGCAGCGGCGAGCAGAACCTGCACCACGCGTCGCCGGCGCGCTTCGAACAACCGGGCCAATGTGATGACCGCGCCCGCCGCCAGCGAGGCGACCATCGGCCCGAGGTAGAAAATCCAATACTGATGAAAAAGATACTGGCGGTAAAAGAGTGCCAGCCAGATGACGCCGGTCAACGAAATGAGACCAAGAACGGAGGCGGCGTCGCACTGTGCGGGATCTTGATTCGGTTCGGCCGCGCCGATCGTCGCCGTATTCGGCCGAGGCTTCGGCCGCAGGCCGCCCGACATCCGCATGCGGATCGAAAACATCAATCCCGCGATCGCAAGAATGATCAGCGGGAGCGTCAGATTCACCTCGGTGTTGATCCACGCGCTGCCCGGCGCGGCCAGAGATCGGCCGGGGGCGTCACCCGACGCATCGCTGGCCCTGGAGGTGAAGATTGCGATCAAATCGCTCCACCGGCCGTCGAGCCCCGCGTACACCAGGAATGTCAGCATCGTGCAGGTCGCCAGAGCCATGGCGACGACGACCGCAGCGCAGGGGCCGCGAAGTCCGTTTTTCGCAGCGATGCTCCGTCGAACCAGCAGGAGCGCGAACAGCCCTGCGAAGAGACAGCCGGCCCAGTCGACCCAGATCAGAGCAATCACGGTCATGCACATGCCGGCCAGTATCGCGTACGACCGCGGACCATACTTGCCGATCGAGGTAGGGCGATCGGCGAGATCCAAGCTTGCCCGGGAATACTCGAAGCCGATCCAGAGCGTTCCGACGACAGTCATGAGAAACAGGCAGACGGCCTCGTGGTCCACCATTCGGCCGAAATACACGGAGAGCGGCATGACGGAATAGAACAATCCCGCCAGCGCACTGTGGGCCGGGCCAAATGCCTGCCGCCATAGCCTCAATAGCAGTGCGAGGGTGGGGAGCGAACAAATGATCGGAAGGAGTCGGGCAATGGCTTCCGATTCTCCGAACACGCTCATCCAGGCTGCGACCAGCCATACGAGTCCGGGGGGGTGTGTCGAGTAAAACGATTGATCCGCTTCGGCCGGGGCCTCCGCACCCACGGCGACTATCGGCATTCCGTTATGAAGGGCGAATGGGTATCGGATTTGATTCCGTGCGAGCTGTGAAAAGAAGGCGCCATTCCAGTCGTGGAGACCAATCCAAGGCTCGCCGAGATCCCGCGTCAGCCCGACGCCAAAACCGATCAGGATGGCGACGACTGCCACGCCAAAAACTCGATCTCGCAACGGCTTATGAATGGTCGCGGCGTGCGGCGGAGGCTGCTCTGTCGCATATCGGTCGGTGGTCAAGTCAATCTCGCTCCGGTCGATCCATGTTACGGAGTTTACCGCACCTTCGGCCTCACGGCGCGGCGTCGTTCAGACGGCCCGAATGTAGATTGCTTGGTAAGTGTATTGGGCAAGTGCGAGGTGACTCACGTCCACTTGCCGCGGCTTTTGCCGATGTTAATATACGGAACCGGTCGGATACGACGACGTGGTATGAAGATTGCGGTTTCAAGTTGAGCCTGCGCCTTTCTTGCCTGATTCGCCTGTTCCAACCTTGTGGGCCGGCGTCGGCCCTTTCGACGAACCCTGAAATCAAAATTCGGGTCGATTCATCTGTGGGAGCATTTGTGCATGAGCAAGAAACTGTATGTCGGCAACCTGGCCTATTCGGTCACGGGATCCGATCTGGAGCGACTGTTCTCCCAGCACGGGGACGTGCAGTCCGCCCAGATCATTACGGATCGTGATACCGGTCGGAGCAAGGGCTTCGGCTTCGTCGAGATGAGCTCCGACTCGGAAGCGGATGCCGCAATCGCGGCACTTAACGGCCAGGAGCATTCCGGCCGTCCGCTGACGGTCAATGAGGCCCGTCCGCCCCAGAATCGCGGCGGCGGCGGCGGTGGCTACGGCGGCGGACGCGGCGGCGGCGGTGGCGGCTATGGCGGCGGCGGCGGTGGTCGCGGCGGCTATGGCGGCGGTCGCGGCGGTGGTGGCGGCGGCGGCCGAGGCGGACGCGGCGGCGGCGGCGGTCGCGACGAGTGGTGATCCCGCTTTCGGGCGCCGCTCAGGAATAAATCCAAATGAACACAAAGAGGTCGCTTCGGCGGCCTCTTTGCTTTTTTGGGCCGAAGTCCTGAACGGTCTCTCGCGGCATCGAGATTTACGACACGAGCGGATTTGCCGGGTGTCGCGAAGACCCCACAGAACCGCAGATTTTATCTCATAAACACAAGCAGCAGCGGTCCGGAGGTCGAAATCCGTCTTCTCGAATCAGGCGGAGCGTGGAAATCACTTGACAGCC
>CALLKH010000370.1 GCA_938008425.1 uncultured Planctomycetaceae bacterium
GTCGCCGGCAGTGCCATCGTCGGGGCACGCCTGCTCTTATCGTCTGCCTGCCGACTTTCCTCTTTCGCGCGCCCGTTGTTGAACCACATGCGAAGCAGCGCCTCGGCGAGTTTGCCGCGGGGGGTGTAGTTGTAGTCTTCCTTGCCGCCCTCGGAGAGGTCCCACTCCCACCACATGATGCCGCCGACCGAGGGTTCGTCGGACCAGGCCCGCATGAACGACTCGTAGAGCATCGCCTGCTCGCGATGGCCCGCCTCGGTGGCCTTCTGGTGGGCGAAGTAGTTCCAGCCCTCCTTGGCGGCGCCCTGCTGGCTGCACCAGCCGACCTCGGTGAAGAGAATGGGCTTGTTCACTTCCTTCTGGAACGTGAGGATCTGCTTCTTGATGCGCTCCCAGTTGCCGTCGATCTCGGCGATGTCGGGGCTCGGCGCCTTTGCCAGTTCGTAGTACGTCGTCATGCCGACGTAGTCGAGATCGCCCCAGAAGCCGATCTTGGTGGTCTGGTAGTGATCCCAGTTCGACGAATAGCCGAGCTTGCCGCCGTAGATCTCCCGCACCGACGCGATCGTCTCCTGCCAGCGTTGCTTGTAAACCTCCGACTTGATCAGCTCGGAGCCGACCATGAGCACTTCCACCTGGTGCTTCTCCGCGATCTTCGCCCAGTGGCTCATGAACAATTGATACCGCTTGAACCACGCGTCCCAGTCGTGGCCCGGCGGGACGATCTTCCCGCGCCATTCGCCGCCGCGCGGGTTGGTCAGCAGCACGACCGGCATCAGGATCCGCCGCATGCCGTGGAGCGCCGCCAGGTCGAGCAGCTTGCCCAGCGCCTCGGGACTCGGTGTGCGCTGCGGCGAGAGATGAAGATCGAGCGAGCCGCCGTGGGTCTGCCAGCCGTGGACGACGAACATCACCGTGTCGGCCCCAAGCGCCGCCAGTTCCGGCACCAGCCGTTCATAGCGCTCGTAGGCGTCGGCCCCGGCGTGAAGCTGGATCGCCATGCCGCGCATCTGGCCGTGAATGAGCGGCTTTCGATGGATAGGCGTCTTCGGCGTCGGCTCGACCTTTTCGGTTCGAACCTTCGCCTCGTCGGCCAGTTCGCCCTTCGGCGTGGGCGTCGTGATCTCGCCGACATGCCAGGCGATGGCCACCGCGGCGACGGCCGCCGTGAGATTGACGAGCAGGGTGGGCTTCATGGGCTTCGCACTTCCGCCTCGACGGCCGCGCGGCAGGCGCTGCGCCGCGACCGGCAATCGTTGCCCGATGGGGGTCGGCCCGTCCCGCCCACGGGGATCATTCCTCGAAAACATACACCGAATCGGCCGGGTTTCAAATCATCGGCGTTCGCGACGATCGACTTCGACCCGTCGGCCGCGTCTCCCCGATATTAACGGATATGAACATCCATTTCTTACATCGGCGGTTCGGTCTTGTTTTGATACTCGCGGGGCTTGCGACGGGTTGCGACCCGGGCGACACGCAGACGGGCGAATCGGGGCGGACCGGTGCTGCGGGCGCGAGGAGTGGGTCGGGAGCAGGTGGGGCATCAGCGACGACCGGGGCGGCGCAGAATTCGTCGCCGCCCAGAACAGCGGACCTCGCGTCGCTCTCGCCGGCCGAAGTGATGACGCGGCTTCACGA
Organism: uncultured Planctomycetaceae bacterium; assembly: GCA_938008425.1. Lineage (GTDB taxonomy): Bacteria > Planctomycetota > Phycisphaerae > UBA1845 > UTPLA1 > JADJRI01. The sequence continues at coordinate 1,642 of CALLKH010000370.1, forward strand.
CGCCCATCTGCGGCGGGACTACGAAACGATTTCGACGCTCATCACGGCCGACGAGCGCGAGGCGATAATGGCGCTGTTGCGATCGCTCGACGGCGTGCTCGACGCCAACGATCGCGTGGGCCGCGCGGCGTCGCGCCGGTATGCGGGCGTCTCGCAGAACCCGTGGTCGCTGGGGTTCATGGAGAACAACCTCGGCGTCTTCTCGCGCGACATCCGCGTCATCAACCAGACGATCCGCGGCGAGACGGCGCTCGTGAACCTTCAGGAGGGCGACAACGTGCCGATCGTCCGGGCGAAGCTCGTCCGCGCGGACGGCTGCTGGCGATATTCGCCCGAGCTGCCGCCGAAGTCGATGAACCGCGAGCTCGACCGGCTCGCGTCGCTGCTGGCGGAGATCGAAGGCTCGCTCGACCGCGGCCTGGACATGGACACCTACATCGACGCCTTCTGGGTCCGCGTGCTGCCGCAGATGGAGAAGGTGGCGATGGCGAAGGACGCGACGCCGATTGGCATTGACGAAACGCAGATTACGGCGACGGAAGGGGAATGATCTGGCGATCTGGTGATTTGGTGATCTGGCGATGTGTTGATGGGGTGGCATGCCGAAGCGCAGCGCCCGGCATGGCGGGAGGATTTGGCGATCTGTCGATTGGGCGATTGGGTGCTTGCCGCCGGCTTGCCGTTTGGCGAGAAGAGAATTGACCGTGACGTGAGGCGGAATTGATACCCCCGCCAGCGATGAACGAAGCCTCGAATGATGCGCATCACGCCGCGCGAACGCCAATCGCCTCTGGTGACTGATGAAGCCTGATCCTGAAACGCTGGACTACGGCTCGACGACCGCGTCGGATCAAACGAACACCGGTGGAAGCTTCGTTCGAGCGTTCAGCATCATGATGCTCTTGATCTCAATAAGCAGCACGATCGCAATTCCGCTCGTCCGCAACCGGGCCGATGACCCGTTGAAGGATGGCGTATACGTGGCCGCCCTCTTCGTCGCCGTGTTCCTCTTCGCAGGGCTGTCGCTTTGGATCGGCTGGGAGTTCAAGCGATTCAGACGCGTCGTTCAGTGGGTGGCGGTCCTGAATGTGATCGGGGCATTCTTCGTCACGTTCAGACTCTAGTTGTTCTGTTGCGATACCGGAGCGCAGCGCCCGGCATGACGAGAACAATTTGGCGATCTGGTAATCTGGCGACTTTGTGATTGAACTGTGGCACCGATTTCCAATCGGTGTGGCGTATCACAGGTTTCCAACCTGTGATTCGCATGGCGTTGCGGCGGGCGAAGTGGGTGCCATGGCAACGGCCTTCCGTGTCGCAATGTGGTTTGATAACAGGCAGTGTTCCACAGAATGTCGGTCACAGGTTGAAAACCTGTGATACACACCACAGGTTGGAAACCTGTGCCACAGACTGGAAACCTGTGCCATAGTACAGGTTACCGCGCCGCCTGCTTCTCCAGCCTCAGCTTCGAAACCGGCTCGGCCACGGGGACGGGGTATCGGCCCGAGAAGCATGCGGTGCAGTAATTCCCGGCCGTCTCTTTCGCGCAGCTCAGCATCCCTTCGAGCGACAGGTACGCCAGCGAATCGACCTCGAGGAACTTGCGGATTTCCTCGATCGAGCGGCCGGTGGCGATCAGTTCTTTCTGATCGGGAAAGTCGATCCCGTAGTAGCACGGGTGGCGGATCGGCGGGCTGGCGACGCGGAGGTGAATCTCCTTCGCGCCGGCCTTGCGGAGTGCGCCCATCTTGCCGCGCGTCGTCGTGCCGCGAACGACCGAATCTTCCACGACGACCAGCCGCTTGCCGGCGACCGCCTCGCGGATGACGTTGAGCTTCATTCGCACCGCGAGATCGCGCTGGCGCTGCGTCGGCATGATGAAGCTGCGGCCCATGTAGTGATTCGTGGTGAAGCCGCGGCCGCGGGGGAGGCCGCTGATCTCGCTGTAGCCCATCGCGGCGCAGCGGGCGGCGTTGGGAACCGGCACGACCATGTCGGCGTCGGCCGGGGCCTCGCGGGCGAGCTGCCGCCCCGATGCCACGCGGAAGGCATGCACATTCTGATTGAACACGTTGCTCGACGGATCGGCGAAATAGACGTGCTCGAAGATGCAGTGGGCCGGTTGGATTTCGCTCTTACTCGCGAAGAACCGGCTGGAGAGGCCGCTGTCGGAGAGCGTGACGATTTCGCCGGGCTCGACGTCGCGCACATAGCGGGCTTCGACGATGTCGAGGGCGCACGTCTCGCTGGCGATGACGTGGCGGCCATCCTCAAGGCGGCCGATGCAGAGCGGTCGAAGGCCCTGCGGGTCGCGGGCGGCCTCGATGCGATCGGGAAAGATGAAGAGCAGCGAGTACGCCCCGCGCAGATCGCCGAGCACCGCGCCGAGCGGATCGGGGGCGTCGTCATACGTCGGGCTGGCGAGCAGGTGAAGAATGACCTCGGTGTCGCTGGAGGTCTGAAAGATCGCCCCCTTGGCTTCGTACGCGCCGCGAAGTTCGAGGGCGTTGACGAGGTTGCCGTTGTGGGCGACCGCCACCTGGCCGCGGGCGTAATTCACAAGCAGCGGCTGGCAGTTGATCTCACTGCATGAACCGGTGGTCGAGTAGCGAACATGGCCGATGGCGCCGCGGCCTTTGAGTGAATCGAGCGCCGCCTGGTTGAAGGCCTGCGTGACGAGACCGAGGGCGGCGTGGCGATGGATGAAGCCGTCGCGCGCCGAGCAGATGCCGGCCGCCTCCTGGCCGCGATGCTGCTGGGCGTAGATGCCAAGGTAGGTGAGTTCGGCCGCGTCAGTTCCGCCCCAGACGCCGAAAAGTCCGCAGTATTCCTTGATTCGCGAGT